>JAFQNU010000194.1 GCA_017420825.1 Clostridia bacterium | reverse complement strand
TCGTTTCCGAATTTCTGTCATAAAAAAACTCATAGTTTATTTTGTAGATTTCTCTACTGACAAGAACTCTGCACTGTTTATTTTTCAATGTACAATATTCATATTGTGTATTGAAAACGACAAAATCATCATATTATATCTTTCATTTGATTTTGTCCATTTTTCAATGTACAATCACTATCTCTTTGAGACAGCTTATTTATATTACCACACTCTTTGACGTTTGTCAATACCTTTTTTTAATTTTTTTTATTTTTTTTTGATATTTTTTTCGTCAATCAATGCGACCTTGACATAATAACATAAATATCAATCTTTGTCAATACCTTTTTTTCTTTTTTACAAGATTGTCTAAATTTAATGGGATATTTTGTCAGATTTTATGCTCTTTGCTCATTATTTCATAAATAACAGAATACAATACACAAAAGGAGCCACAAAAATCACACTATCAAATCTATCCATTATTCCACCATGACCAGGCAATATTTTACCAAAATCCTTAATTTCATAATCTCTTTTTATCGCTGATGCTGCTAAATCACCAACCTGGGATATAATCGAAGCCACCGCTGATACTATTATCATTTTTATAAAATTATTACCTATAAAAATCGAAAAATCCCATAATTTATTTAATATTAATACATAAACACAAGAAAACACTACACATGCAAGTACCCCTCCCATTGAACCCTCAACCGTTTTTTTAGGGCTGAGATTTGGTGCAAGCTTATGTTTTCCAAAAAATCTCCCAGCAAAGTAAGCACCTGTGTCTGTAAGCCACGCAAACGCAAATGGCAGAAAAACAGCAAAAGCATTAAATTCTTTCTTTATTAATACAAGTGATGACAAAAATGCAGTGAATACCACACTTGCAAATCCAGATACATACACATTCTGTATTTTTTCTCTCCCAAAGACCACAACTGACAACACAAGATGCAAAACAAAGGCAATAAACATACATTCCATCATCTTACCATTAATTGTACCCACAAATATAATCAAAGAAGAAAAAAGTCCGACAATTTTTACAATATTATTTTTCGTTATAGCACTCTCAATTTCCCATACAGCTCCCAATGTTATAATAAGTGCTGCAATACCAAAAATATTAATATGTGCCGGTAGAACCACAAAAAAAACTACCAAACCTAATATAGAAGTAATAATTCTTGTTACCATTATTACACACCTCCGTATCTGCGATTTCTTGCCTGAAAATCGCAAATAGCTTTATGCAAATCTTCAACCCTAAAATCCGGCCAAAGCTTATCAGTGAACCACAATTCAGAATAAGCAAGCTGCCACAGCAAAAAGTTACTTATTCTTTCCTCACCGCTTGTTCGTATAATCAGGTCAGGGTCGGGTTGATTTTGTGTATATAAATTATCCGAAATTATCTGAGCATTTATATCATCAATATCCATATCTCCGTCATTTACACACTTACATATATTTTTGACTGCCCTTACAATTTCTTCCCTCGCACCATAATTAAGTGCAATATTCATAACAATACCTGTATTATTTTTTGTAAACTCTTCGGTTTTATTTATCTGAAACTGCAATTCTTCGGACAAGTTTTCACGAATACCAATCGCTTTAATTACAACATTTTCGCCTGCAAGAGTAGTTTCGGCATTCTTTAAATAGTCCATTAAAAGATTCATAAGATAGTCTACTTCTTCCTTTGGACGTTTCCAGTTTTCCGTCGAAAAAGCATACACAGTTATGTACTTTATTCCCATATTGTTACATTCCGTAACAATTTTTTTTAAGGCATCAGCTCCTGCTGAATGACCTGCACTTCTCGGAAGTCCCCTTTTCTTAGCCCATCTTCCGTTCCCATCCATAATTACACCAATATGTTCGGGTAGATTTTCATAATCTATGTTGTGAGCTGCTTTACTTTTTTTAAATTTTAAAAAAGACATAATTATACCTCTTTTATCTAATTTACAGGGCGGATTATAACGTCCGCCCCATAAAGATATTAAACTTCAAGAATTTCCTTTTCTTTGGCTGCTGTAATATCATCAATTTCCTTAATGAACTTATCGGTAAGAGTCTGAATATCCTTCTCAATTGCCTTTAAATCATCTTCAGTAACCTCACCATCTTTTTTCTTTTGCTTGTAATCATCCATTGCATCACGTCTTGCATTTCTGACTTGAACTTTCGCTTCCTCCGAATACTTTTTAACAGTTTTAACAAGCTCTTTTCTTCTTTCCTCTGTCAATGGCGGGAAAGTAAGTCTGATAACCTTACCATCATTTTGTGGTGTTATACCTAACTCTGATTTTTGTATAGCCTTTTCAATTTCCTTCAAAACAGATGCGTCCCATGGTTGAATTAATAAAGTTCTTGGTTCCGGAGTAGATATTGAACCAACCTGTGCAATAGGTGTCTGTGTACCATAATAATCAATAGAAAGCTTATCAAGAACCTGTGGATTTGCACGTCCAGCTCTGATTGTTTTCAACTCACCGTTGAAGCCCTCAACTCTTTTATTCATTCTTTCTTCTACTTCTGGATATTTTGCCATGTTTTTTTCCTCCTATATTATATATAATTTATCTTTCACCTGTTTTTGTTACAAGCGTTCCTATCTTCTCACCCTGTACTGCTCTAATGATATTATCCGGATCATCAAGACCGAAAACAAGTATGGGCATATCGTTATCTCTGCACATAGAGGCTGCAGTAGAGTCCATAACTCCAAGCTCTTTCCCAAGAATATCGTTAAATGAAAGCGCATCAAATTTCTTTGCATCAGGATTTATATTTGGATCCGAATCATATACCGCATCAACCTTTTTAGCAAGCAATATAATATCAGCTTCCACTTCGACAGCACGCAATGCTGCAGCGGTATCAGTCGACATAAACGGATTGCCCGTTCCGCAACCAAAAATCACTACTCTGCCCTTTTGCAGATGTCTTACTGCTTTGCCCCTTATATACGGCTCAGCAATCGAACGCATTTCTATACCTGTCTGAACTCTTGTTTCAACACCGCAGTTCTCTAAAGCTGAACACAATGCAAGTGCATTAATAGCTGTTGCAAGCATACCCATATGGTCAGCTCTTGTTCTATCCATGTTTTCTCCGCTTCTGCCTCTCCAGAAATTCCCACCGCCTACAACAATCGAGATTTCAACACCCATATCAACGACAGCTTTTATGCTTTTTGATATTTTTTCAAGAGTTTCTTCGTTTAAACCAAATTTATTTTCTCCTGCAAGAGCTTCACCGCTGACTTTAAGGAGAATTTTTTTGTATTTAGCTCCCATACTGTCTCAATCCTTTCCATATTATGTATTACTGTTATATTACATATATTATACACAATATTTTAAAAAAGGTCAATAGTTTTATGAATTTTAGTATATTGAAATCCCTGTGGAATGCATAACCACAGGGATTTGATGCTGTATTCTGTTTTTTTATCGTTTAATAAGTCCCATTCTAAGACGTACTCTTGTCAATATAGCAAGAGTAAAATACATAAGCAAGTGGAACGCACAAGCTGATATAAAGTTTGGAATTTCAAGATGCGAGTATTTTATAAATTTTGTTATTGAAAACAACCAGGTATAAAGAACCTGAATATATGCTGTTTTAAGGCTTAACAGACACAAAATAAGATTAATGCCTGCAAATATAGAATAAGCTATATAATTTGTCTTGTAGTATTTTCTTGACCCTCTTGTACGTTTTAATTTTCTTTTAAACACAAAAAGATTTATAACAATATAAATACCGACCATAGCCGAAAGGCTCAAAAGCAAATCTCTGTCGTCTGCAGCTATAAACCCTCTTGTGAAAAGAAAAGTCGACAAACTCGAGAGCAATGCACAAATCACAAAAAATTTTAAAAAACGGCTGATAACAAGCATAGGCATCGGCAAATTTCTGCTTAACCTTCTCTTATTTCTCTTTACACGTTTAATTTTATGCTTTATCTTATGCTTTGCTTTGCGAATCTTTCTTTTTGCAGTGTGAAGTGTTCCTCCGGAGCTGTGAGAATGGTTGTCCTCATGAGTTACTATCATTTTGTGCGCCAGATTACCACTGTGAGCCGACCTGTGCCTTGCTCTGTATCTTCTTTCTGCGCTACTGATACACGCATTCCCATCAGAGTTATCTATATCCCGTCCTATTTCCTCGGGGGTTTTACCTCTCGGCAGAATATAGGGATTTGCTCTTCTGCTGTAGAACTCATTCTTATGACTTTTTCTGAAATTCTTTTCTGCACCGCTCATATATTCCGCATTCGGATTTACAGC
>JAFQNU010000193.1 GCA_017420825.1 Clostridia bacterium | reverse complement strand
CCGCAGGAAGTATAGTTGCATACACACTCGGAATAACAAGCATAGACCCGATACGTTATAATCTTATCTTTGAAAGATTTTTAAACCCCGAAAGAGTTTCCATGCCTGATATAGACGTTGACTTTGCACCCGATGGCAGACAGAAGGTTATAAATTATGTTGTTGAGAAGTACGGCGAGGATAAGGTTTCGCAAATCATTACATTCGGAACACTAAAAGCGAAGCTTGTTGTAAGAGACGTCGGAAGAGCGTTGAATATACCATATGCCGAGGTGGATAAGGTTGCAAAGGCAATCCCAAATGACCTTAAAATGACTCTTGATAAGGCGTTAGAGGTCAGCGGTGATTTGAGAACAATGTATGAGAATGATGTAAAAATCAAAAAGCTCATTGATACCGCACGCACCCTTGAAGGCTTACCCCGACATAAATCCACACATGCTGCAGGAGTCGTTATAACTCAGGAGCCGACCGTTAATTATATACCGTTACAGTTAAATGAAGAGGCGGTTACAACACAGTTTGTCAAGGATACGGTTGAAGAGCTTGGACTTTTAAAAATGGACTTTCTGGGCTTGAGAAACCTTACAATTATTGAAAATGCGGTAAATATTATCGAGAAAACAAAGGGAATAAAGCTTGATATGAATAATATCGACTATGATTCCAAGGAGGTTTTTGAAACAATATCAGCAGGTAATACAGACGGTGTATTTCAGCTTGAGAGTGCAGGCATGAAATCCTTTATGCAGGAATTAAAGCCGGACAAGCTCGAAGATTTGATTGCGGGAATTTCACTCTACCGTCCGGGTCCTATGGATTCCATTCCTACCTATGTATTCAACAAGAAAAATCCCGACAAGGTGAGATATAAGCACAAGCTTTTAGAGAATATTTTAAACGTAACCTACGGCTGTATGGTGTATCAGGAGCAGGTTATGGAAATCGTGAGAACTCTTGCAGGATATTCTCTTGGCGGAGCGGATTTGATGAGACGTGTTATCAGTAAAAAGAAGATGGCACAAATGGAGGTTGAACGTCAGAATTTTATCTACGGAAAGAAAGATGATAACGGAAATTATATCATAGACGGCTGTATTAACAGGGGCATTGACGAGCAGACCGCAAAATCAATATTTGATGAAATTTACGATTTTGCAAACTATGCCTTTAACAAGTCCCATGCTGCCGCCTATGCGTATGTAACATATCAGACAGCTTATTTAAAAACATTTTACCCTGTTGAGTTTATGGCGTCACTTATATCGAGTGTAGACGATACCGACAAGGTAAATGAATATATTGTAAACAGCAGGAATATGGGGATAAGTCTCTGTCCGCCCGATATAAATAAGAGTACAGATACATTTACGGTTGAGGGTAATTCAATCAGATTTGGTCTTTCTGCTGTCAAAAACGTTGGAAGAGGATTTATATTAAAGCTTGTTGCAGAACGTGAACTAAACGGTGAATTTAAGAGCTTTGCTGATTTTATAAGCAGAATGACAGGTAATGATATAAATAAAAGAGCAGTTGAGGGAATGATTATGTGCGGCGCCTTTGACTCGCTCGGTGTAAAGCGCTCACAGCTCATGCGTGTATATGAGGCGGCAATAGACAGTGAGGCAAGTTCTCAAAGGGGGAATTTAAGCGGTCAGTTCTCTTTGTTTGACGAGGATACGTCATATGAAATGGAATTTCCCGATATTGAGGAATTTGATAAAAATACTTTGCTTAAAATGGAAAAACAAAGTATCGGAATGTATCTTTCAGGAAATCCTATGGAAAGATATGAAGAAAAAATAAGGAGTATTACAAAACATAATATAGGGAGTATTCTCGCATCGGTTGAAAAAAATGATGACGGTAGCTTTGTTGAGGTTGACGGTGGTGTTAAGGATAACGATTATGTAAAGCTGTGTGTTGTTATCTCTTCAAGGAAAAACAAGATAACAAGAAGCAATACACAAATGGCATTCTTGAAAATAGAGGATTCCTTCGGCTCTATGGAGGTACTTGTTTTCCCTAAAATTCTTACAAAGTATTCACAAATTCTTGCCGAGGAGAATATTATTCTTGCAGAGGGCAGAGTGAGCTTAAGAGAGGACGAGGAACCAAAGCTGCTGCTTGAGAGTGCAGAGCTTCTTGATATGGTCAATCCACCCGAAAAGTTGAAAACGTTGTATATTAAGCTTTTGGAAAGAACTCCGCAGGTGTTGGAGGAATACAGTACGATTGCAAAGCAGTACAGCGGAAAAAATCCTGTCTGTCTTTATTTTGAGAAAACAGGTGAACGTCTTTTTGCGCCCGATAATCTGAAAATAAACCCTCAGGACGAGGCAATAAAGGCTCTTTGTGATAAATTTGGCAGAGAAAATGTAGTTTTAAGGTAAAAATGACAAAAAAATAACATACTTAGCCTGCGAAATTTGTCAAAATTTATATTGATTTTTTTGTCCGTTTGTTATAAAATAGTGTAACATGGAAAATATTATAGTATTGGAGATAGCATATATGTGGACTGTTGTGTATGTGACTCAGAAGTCTCAGGAAATACTGAAGATTAAGACTATGCTTGATGAGAATGAGATTATTTCAAGAGTCAGAGAAAGCAATAATCGAGATGCGGAACATGGAATGTGCTTTGAGATTATGGTGCCTGCGGCTGAGCTTGCACAGGTACAAAATCTTATAATCGCATCAGAAATATAAAATAATTGGAAGGAAAGATATTTTATGATTAAGAAAATCGGTGTATTAACAAGCGGAGGGGATGCTCCCGGAATGAATGCCGCTATTCGTGCAGTTGTAAGAACAGCAATATATAATGGAATTGAAGTAGCAGGTGTTGTAAGAGGCTATAACGGTCTTATCAATGGCGATTTTATCAAAATGGACGCAAGAAGTGTTGGTGAAACGCTTCAAAAAGGCGGTACAATTTTGCAAACAGCAAGATGTAGGGAGTTCCGCAATATTGAGGGAGTAAGAAAAGGTATAGAAAATGCTAAAAAAGAGGGAATAGAAGGTCTTGTTGTAATAGGTGGAGACGGCTCTTTCAGAGGTGCAAGAGATTTGACAAGAGAGGGTATGTCAACAGTTGCATTGCCGGGAACAATTGATAACGATATTGCTTGTACTGAATATACAATTGGATATGATACATGCTTGAATACCGTTATTGATGCAGTTGATAAGCTAAGAGATACATCATCTTCACATGAACGTTGTTCTGTTATCGAGGTAATGGGCAGAAATGCCGGATATATTGCAATTGAGGCAGGAATTGCGTGTGGAGCTGAGGTTGTTCTTATCCCTGAAATGGGTTACGATTTGCAAAAAGATGTTATAGATGTAATTGAAAGCGGTAAAAAGAGAGGAAAACAGCATTATATCGTTATTGTTGCAGAGGGTATAGGCGGAGTTGTTGAAATGGCTGAAAAAATTCAGGAGCTTACAGGCATTGAATCAAGAGCAACAATTCTCGGTCATATCCAGAGAGGCGGAAGCCCGACAGTAAGAGACAGAGTTATTGCCAGCCAGATGGGTTCAAAGGCAGTTGAACTGCTTATTGAAGGAAAATCAAACAGAATAGTTTGTATGAAAAACAGCGAAATTACCGATGTTGACATTGAGGACGGACTCAATATGAAAAAGAGTGTATCGGAAGAGCTTGTAAAAATAGCAAAACAGCTTGCAATATAAATGTATATCCACACGTTTTGCGTGTGGATATATTGGTTTTTTGCTGTTAGCTATTGATTTTTATGTAAAAATAAGTTATAATCAATAGTGGAAATAAATATGGAAAGGACGATATTATGAAAAAAATATTATATTTACTTGCTATATACAGCATAATGATGTCGCTTGTTGCCTGCGGAGGCGGAAAAAAAGCAGACTCAAAGAACAAGCTTGAGGAAGTAAAGGAAGAGTATGTGGTTAACATTGACGATTCATTTGAATCGGGAATTGAGTTAGAGTCAGCAAGAGTAACATTGTCTCCTGAAGAGGCAGATTTTCGTAACCTTAAATGGGAAATGACAAAGGATGAGGTTATCTATACAGAGGGAACAGGCTTTACAGAGCCGAAAGCAAATGTTATGTATTACACAAGAGTGCGTGAGGAGGACTATCCCGCAGACGCTGAATATACATTTGTTGACGGAAAGCTTGCACAGGGTATATTCTACATAACCAATAACAAAGAAGGAAGCAATATTGGAGTTGAGGACTACAATGTGCTTGTGGACTCCTTAAAAGCCCGCTTTGGCGAGCCTGACACAGAGGTACAGCATTACTATGACGAGACTGTAAAAACTGACGACACCTCAAAGCATGCTGAGCTGATTATGCAAAATAAGCTTAATTACAGAACACTGTGGTCGCTTGATGACACAGAATTAAGAGTTGTAATGATAAATAACAGAGGCGAGCTGTGTATTGGTTTACAGTACAGACAAGCAGGTGTAACTATACCGACAGAGTAAAATAAGAAAGGATAAAATACAATGGAAAACAACGAAAATCAATTATCGGAATTATTGCAAATCAGACGAGACAAGCTCACAGAGCTGCAGGAAAACGGAAGAAATCCATTTGAGATAACAAAATATGATGTTACGCATAAGGCACAGGAGATTAAGGATAACTATGCAGAGCTTGAAGGCAAGAAGGTGTCCGTTGCAGGACGTCTCATGTCAAAAAGAGGCATGGGAAAGGTAGGCTTTTGCCATATGGCAGACCTTAGCGGACAAATTCAGCTTTTTGTAAAAAAAGATGTACTTGGCGAAGAAGAATATGCAATATTTAAAAAATATGATATAGGTGATATTGTAGGTGCAGAGGGTGAAGTATTCACAACCCAGACAGGAGAAATTTCTGTTCGTGTTGAAAAGCTTACACTTTTGTCAAAATCACTATTGCCATTGCCTGAAAAGTTCCATGGTCTTGTTGATACAGATTTGAGATACAGACAGAGATATGTTGACCTTATCATGAACGAAAATGTTAAAAACACCTTTATTGCAAGAAGTAAGATTATAAAGTCAATAAGAACATATCTTGATAACCACGGCTTCTTAGAGGTTGATACACCGATGCTGAATACAATCGCAGGCGGTGCGGCTGCGCGTCCGTTTATAACTCATCATAATGCACTTGATATTGATATGTATTTGAGAATTGCAACAGAGCTTCACCTAAAGCGTCTTATCGTAGGCGGTATGGAAAGAGTTTACGAAATGGGCAGACAGTTCAGAAATGAGGGTATGGATATTAAGCATAACCCTGAATTTACATCAATTGAAATATATCAGGCATATACCGATTATGAGGGCATGATGGACTTAACAGAAAATCTTATAAGAAATGCGGCAAGAGAGGCTTGCGGAACTGAGCAGATTATGTATCAGGGTGTTGAGATTGACTTGTCACACTTTGAAAGACTTACAATGATTGATTCTATTAAGAAGTATGCCGATGTTGACTTTAATGAGATTAAGTCGGACGAGGAAGCACAGGCAATAGCAAAAGCTAAGGGACTTGAGGTTGACCCTGTTAAGAGTACAAGAGGCGATATAATTGCATTGTTCTTTGACGAATTTGTCGAGGATAAGCTTGTTCAGCCTACATTTATAACAGAGTACCCTGTTGAAATCTCACCTCTTGCAAAGAGAAAGCCCACACAGCCTGAGCTTACCGAGAGATTTGAAGTATTTATAACAGGCAGAGAGTTCGGAAACGCATTTTCAGAGCTTAATGACCCGATTGACCAAAGAGAAAGATTTAAGGCACAGGTTGCTCTAAGAGACGCAGGCGATGATGAGGCATCAATGATGGACGAGGATTTCTTAAATGCTCTTGAATACGGAATGCCTCCGACAGGCGGAGTTGGTATCGGAATTGACAGACTTGTTATGCTTTTGACAGACAGCTATTCAATCCGTGATGTAATCTTGTTCCCGACAATGAAGCCCTTAGATAAATAATATTGAAATAACAGCGTTTCAGGTGTATCACTACACCAAATACTACACCAATATGTGTAAAAATTGAAAAAAGGCGCCTAATGTTTGCAAAGGACTACGGAATTTCCGTAGTCCTTTTTTATTAAAAAATATTGACATCTGTTATCTAAAATGATATCATAATCTCATAATATTATGATATCGTTTTGAGGTGAAATGTATGAAAAAAACAGTAGTGGCAACAAATTCCAAACAAAAATATGTATTGCGTATCCCACCGGATTTATATGCTGAATTATGGAAAAAAGTAATTGAACGGAAAACAAAAAAACCCGGATATTCTATCAATGAGTATTTAACCGATTTAATAAACAAAGATTTGAGAGGTAAGAAGAAATGAATAGATATGATATGATAGAGCGAATCGGAAATACATATATGACCTCAAATATTGAAGGTGGAGAATATAGTTATGTTCTTGAAGCAGGTTCAAAAGCAAAATTGGAAGAACTTGCAGGACATAGTGTTAATCACTTTAAATTAGATATTCGTTTTGAAGATGGTGAATATGTTGTTTTGGTTGAAACAAAACAGAATTTTGTTGATGCTGACGAGAAACAACTTGCAGAATATCTTGAAGAAGAAAGGGCATTACATACAGGGAAAAAAGTTATTTGCATACTTGCAAATACAAATAACGATAAAATCAAGGTTTGGAAATCTTTTGTAGATGATGACCACATTCTTGAAGAAGAAACAGTTCTTGATACTATGGAACACTACAAGTCTTTATTTGACCTTAACAAATCAAATGACCGTGAAAAAGTTCTCAGAAACACTTATGCGTTAAATGAACTTCTTCACAAAAAAGATATTGCTGAACAATTAAGAAGTCAATTTGTAGGAACAATTTTATTACATATAAAAGATTTGGTTAAAAAGATTGGTGCAACAAAAATTGACGAAGAATTGAAAAAAACTATAAACAATTCATTTGTATTAAAATCCGAAAAGGAAATTAGGGCAGGTATTGAAAATACTCTTTCTGAACTACTTGATGGCTCTGATAATAAGCAAAAGAAAATTGAATTGTTGCAAAGAAATGTTCTGACAGACCAAAAGGTTCGTGCATTAAAAAAGGCTGACTGGATAGAAATTATAGATTATATTCTTATGAATATATTTAAGTTTATTGATACTGACAGTTCCGAAGGTCAGGACATCTTAAATCTGTTCTTTATAGCATTTAATAAATACACAGGTAAAGCAGATAAAAACCAAGCATTCACACCAGACCATATTACAGAATTTATGTGCCGTATCACCGAAGTTGATAGGACAAAGCGTGTTCTTGACGGAACTTGTGGAAGTGCTTCATTCCTTGTTCAAGCAATGGTTAAAGAACTTGCTGATTGCCGTAGGGGTAATACAGAAGCAGAAACAAAAAGACTGCAAAAGAAAGTTAAAGAAGAAAATATTTTTGGAATAGAAGTTGAAGAAAAAGCATTTGGACTTTCTGTTACAAATATGCTGATACACGGTGATGGTAATTCAAATATAAAACTTGGTAGTTGTTTTGACCATAAGGCATTTATCAAACAAGCCGATCCACACATAATTTTGATGAACCCACCCTACAACGCAAAACCTATTGGTATTCCTGCAAAATATAAGAAAGACTGGGGTTCTTCTGCAAACGGAAAAGAAGATGCCACAAAAGGTTTGGTGTTTGTTCATTATTTCTCTGATGTTATAAAAGAGATGAACGAAGAACGCATCAAAAACGGAGAAGAACCAAAACTTGTAAAACTTGCAGTATTACTTCCGTTAGCTTGTGCTATTGGCACAGGGAAGATTATTACCGCAGAAAAAGAAGCACTTCTTCAAGATAATACACTTGAAGCCGTTTTTTCATTGCCTGGTGAAATGTTTTATCCTGGTGCTTCCGTTTGTGCGTGTTGTATGCTTTTTACTCTTGGACAACCCCATGTCAAACCAGACGGAACTATAAGAAGTACATTTTTTGGTTATTGTAAAGATGATGGTTTCGTGAAACGAAAAAATCTTGGTAGGGTTGAACAGTTTGAAGCTGATGGCAGTTCCAAATGGAAAGCTATTGAAGAAGAATGGCTTGATTTGTTTGAACGGAAAGCATCAGAAGACGGAAAATCTGCTGTTGAAAAAGTTGATTCTGATGCAGAATGGCTATGTGAAGCATATATGAAAACGGATTATTCAAAACTTACTGCTGATGATTTTCAAAAAACACTTAATAATTATTTGGCATATCTTATCAAGGAAGGCAATGTCTATGAAAAAGATATTGATGGTGAATAATTATGAAATTAAATGTTAATGAATGGAAAGAGTTTAATATAACAAAGTTGTTTGATATTAGTGCAGGTAACTATTATAGTTCTGATGATTACGATGAAGGAACCACACCATATATTTCTGCCTCTGCAACAAACAATGGTGTCGGTCAAATGATAAATTTATCTCCTGATTTTGAAGGCAATAGAATTGTAACAGGAAAGGTTGAATGTAAAGCCTTTTATCAAGGAGAACCTTTTTGTGCCACAAGTGATGCAAATGTTTTTTCTCCAAAATTCACTATGTCAAAATATGTTGGTTTGTTTTTAACCTCAATTATTTCTTTTAATGAGAATGGTAAATGGAGTTATGGAAGACAATGTCGAGTTGGAGATTCCAAAGGTATTGTAATTAAATTGCCTGTTCAAAAAAGAGATGATGGAACACCTATACTTGATGAACAGAAAACATTTTCTGATGATGGTTATATTCCAGATTGGCAATTTATGGAGAATTATATTAAGTCATTAAATTGTGAACCACCAAAAACAAAAATTGATGGAAGAAGCATTACAAGTCTGAATGCTTCTGACTGGGAGGAATTTACGGTGTCTGATTTGTTTAAGGTGCAGTATGGTATCAATATGGAGTTAAATGCTTGTGATGAAACAACTTATGATGATCCGGAAGGTGTAGCATTTGTAGCAAGAACTTCCGAAAACAATGGTGTTTCTGCTTATGTGAAAAAAATCAACGGAAAAGAACCACAACCAGCAGAAACAATTACTGTTGCAGGTGGTGGTAGTGTATTATCTACCTTTGTGCAAAAAAGGCCATTTTATAGCGGTAGAGATTTGTATTTGTTGTTACCCAAAACAAAAATGAGTTTAAAGATAAAGATGTTTGTTTGTACTGTTTTGGCGGCAAATCAATATAGATATTCATATGGAAGACAGGCAAATAAAACGCTACCTTATTTGGCATTAAAACTTCCTGTTTTAAGAGACATTAACAGAAATCCAATCATTGATGAAACACATACATATTCAGAAAAGGGTTATATTCCAGATTGGAAATTTATGGAGAATTATATAAACAACTTACCTTATAGCGATAGAATTAAATAAAATACAATTAATAACTTTCCACTACACCAACTACACCAAATCACTACACCATTTTGTGCATATAATATATAGACTTATAAATACTTATGTCAAAGGTTTTCATATTGAAAATGCCTTGTATAAAGGGATATGCAGAGTTATGGTGAGTTATGTGAATTTCGAGACTCAAATCCCGACGATGAAACCATTGGACAAATAAAAGCTGTAATAAGGACAAAATTAAAGCGATTGGATAATTTCCAATCGCTTTCTTTTACGCAGGTATAATGTTATAATACTGCTGTTTGTATAATTAATTTTTTCTTTTTCAGTGCGTATTCATAATATGCTATTCTTGTTCGGGCATATCCCAATTATGATAAATGTTCTGGACATCATCGCTATCTTCGAGGGTATCAATCATTTTTTGCATCTTCAAAATCTGATCGTCATCTGTAAGCTCGGTCATTGTCTGAGGCACCATAGTAACCTCGGCAGACACAAACTCATATTTCCCTTCAAGTGCGTCTCTGACAGCGTGGAAATCTTCGGGAGCGGTTGTTATTTCATAACATTCGTCCTCTGCTGAAAAGTCCTCTGCACCTGCTTCTAATGCGTCCATGGTAATAGTATCTTCATCAATACCGTCCTTTTCAATTAAGATTACGCCCTTTTTATCGAACATAAAGCTTACACAGCCTGTCTGTCCCATATTACCGCCAAATTTGTCAAATGCGTGACGAACATCTGCAGCGGTTCTGTTTCTGTTATCGGTAAGAGTCTCAACAATTACCGCAACACCGTTCGGGCCGTAGCCTTCATATGTGATGTTTTCATAGTTATCGGTTTCGGTATCTCCTGCGGCCTTTTTTATTGTTCTTTGAATATTGTCGTTTGGCATATTAGCCGCTCTTGCCTTGGAGATAACGTCCTTTAAGCTTGAGTTATTATTGGGGTCGGGACCGCCTGCTTTAACAGCAACAATAATCTCTCTTGCAATTTTTGTAAATATTTTAGCTCTTTGTGCATCGTTTGCACCCTTTTTACGTTTAATTGTACTCCATTTGGAATGACCTGACATTTTCCCATCTCTCCCTGTATTTTATTCTTCGGTTTCCTCAGATGTATGCTCCTGAATGTAGCTCTCAAAGTCAGAGTGCTTTTTCTCTTTGTCTCGGTTGTGAGTCGGAGTGTAAGAGGAGTAGCTTTTCTTTGTATATGACGGTCTTACAGGATTTTTCGGTGCAATAACTACCTTTCTGTAAGGGTCCTCACCAATCGAGAAGGTTGTTACCTCTTCATTTGTCTGGAGAGTTGAGTGAATAATTCTTCTCTCATACGGATTCATAGGCTCAAGAGTATATTTCTTACCGCTTTTAATTACCTTTGCGGCAAGTCTTTCTGAAAGTGCGATAAGTGCAACATATCTCTTTTCACGATAGTTTTCTGTATCAAGAGTAACCTTGATATAATTATCGCCACCCTTGTTTACAACCAAAGATGTAAGGTACTGCAAGCTGTCAAGAGTGTCACCTCTTTTTCCTATTATAATACCCATATGCTCGCCCGAAAGGTCAATTAAAAGATTGTCACCGTCAAGGGTTGTTTTAATATCCACTTCAAGGTTCATGCCCTTAAAAATTTTCGATAAAAATGCCTTTGCCATACAGGGAACAGGCTCTTTTACCGTTACAACAATTTTAGCATCCTTAGAGCCAAGACCTAAAAATCCTTTAGTACCCTCATCAACAACCTCTATATCGACATCCTCCTGAGCTAAGCCCATTTCACAAAGAGCCAGCTCGATTGCCTCATTTACGCTTTTTGCGGTTTTTTCTGTTTTGTTCCGGAAGTTTAACAACGAAATCGTCCTCCTTAGTATCAAAATATTTATTTAATGCATAGTATTGCACAATTTGTATAAGGTTTTGCATAATCCAGTATATACCCATACCTGAAGGCAATGTAAAGGTAAAGAAACCTGTCATAACAGGCATAAGCATATTCATTGTTGACATAGTATTTGCTTGCTGTTCGTTTACGTTATTCTGGTTTTGTCCCGATGTTTTTTGTGTTTGCTTCATTGAGAGCCATGTTGTAAATATTGCAATTGCAGGAATAAGCAAAAGTGCTATAACATCAGGCTGGGAGAAGTCTCCTCTTGTCAGATAATTTAAAGCTGATGACGGAACCTTTGCGAGGTTCATTCCAAGAAAATCAAAGTTAATTACCCATGCATCTGCTTTATCGAGAACAAGCTCACTCCAGGTTGCAAGCTGAATTTGTGCGTTTGAAAACAGCTTCTCGGCAGTCATGCCGGCATATGAGCCAAGCTCGTTGGGGAAATTTTCGCTCATAAGTGTTACAATGTTATTAATTTTATCAACAACACCTGCATCTGTTATATTTACCTGTAAAAGATATTTTAAAGGTCCCTGGATAACTCTGTATAAGCCGATTAATATTGGCATCTGTATAAGCAATGGCAGACATCCGCCCATCATGCTCACATCGTTATCCTTATACAGCTTCATCATTTCTGTCTGAAGCTTTTCCTTGTCATTTGCGTATTTTTTCTGCAGTTCGTTAAGCAATGGCTGTATTTTTTGCTGTTTTTTCATTGCCTTCTGCGATTTTATATTCAACGGTAAAATCAACAGCTTAACAATAATAGTAAAAATGATAATAGATAAGCCGTAGTTCTGAACCAGGTCATATATCAGCTTTATAATATAACCCAGTGGAATTGTAATTAGTTCAAATAAATTCAGTTTCATAATTCTCTCCGGTTATTCTAACGGATCATATCCGCCTTTATGGAAGGGATGACATTTAAAAATCCTTCTTAAAGCCAGAAAACTCCCCTTTATTGCCCCATATTTTTTAAGTGCTAAAATTGCATACTCAGAGCAGGTAGGCACAAAGCGACAGCATGAGCCTCCCTTATAGGGCGATATGTACTTTTGATAAAATCTAACAGCTTTAATCAGAAACCTTGTCATTTTCCCTTAACAGCCCCATATTATCGAGGGCTTTTCTAAAGTCATTATAAATGTGTGTATGTTTACAGAAGACGCTTTTTGTCCTTGCGACTATAACAAAATCATAGCCTGTTTTTATATCCCCCTCTGAAAGCCTGTAAGCTACCCTGATAATACGTTTTACCCTGTTTCGTTTAACTGCTTTACCGATAGCCTTTCCGCAGGTTATACCAATACGATTGTGGGGACGCTTGTTGGGGAGTGCGTAAACCACGATTGAAGGTCTTACAGCACTTTTTCCCCGATAGTAAAGTCTTTTAAATTCCTTATTAAGTTTTAAGGTTACTGTTTTACTCATGTCAATACATCTTTCCAATGAGATAAAAAAGGCAAAAAGTCAGAGAGACAATGCCTCTTTACTTCTCGCCTCACTCTGTAATGTTTACGCTGAAAGCTTCTTTCTGCCGATACGTCTTCTTCTTGATAAAATCTTTCTGCCTGATGCAGTTCTCATTCTTTTTCTGAAGCCGTGTTCCTTGCTTCTCTGGCGTTTCTTTGGCTGATAAGTTCTTTTCATTTTCTGCACCTCCCAATATAATAATTAAAAATCGTCAACCATAAAAATAGACATCACACCTATTATATAGATTTTTTTTAAGCTTGTCAAGTGTTTTAACTATCTTTTTAATGAAATTGTAATGTTTTTATGTTTTTTTGCTATGTTTTTTCAATGATTAGCACAAAAAAACTGATAATTTACTGCAAATTGTACAAGAAATTACTTTGCCTGAGCCAATAATTCTTCTAAAGCTTCCTTATTAAAGGTATATCGGTTGTCGCAGAACTGACAGGTAAGCTCAGCACTGCCCTGTTCGGCAATAAGTGATTCAAGCTCTTCCCTACCTATTGAAATAAGAGCCTTTTCCATTCTTTCCTTAGAGCATTTGCACTCATACTTTGGTGTTACGGTTTTGTTTTCCATAAGCATATCAAAGCCCTCTGTTACAGTAAATAGAATATCCTCTGCACTCATGCCCTGTGAAATCATATCAGTTATAGGCGGAAGAGTTTTCATTTTATCCTCTAATGCGGCAGCGGCTTCCTCGCTTGCGCCCGGCATGAGCTGGAGCATAAAGCCACCTGATGCAAGTACACTCATATCGGGGTTAACAAGAACACCAAGAGCGATTGCGGTTGGAATTTGTTCGCTTGAGGCAAAATAATAGGTCATATCCTCTGCGATTTCTCCTGTGACAATGGGGACTTGTCCTGCATACGGCTCCTTTAAGCCCAAATCTCTTATAACATTCAGATATCCCTTTCCGACAGCAGTGCCCACGTCAAGCTTTCCGTTTTCCTTTCTAGGAATATCAACACCCGGGTTTACAACATAGCCTCTTACTCTTGACTGGTTATCACACACAGCGATAATACTGCCTAAAGGCCCGTCACCCTTAAATTGTATGGTGGTGGAATCTGTTTCGTTTTTCATACCTGCACCCATAATTGCAGAAATTGTAAGTGTTCTGCCTAAAGCCGCAGTAGCGGTGGGGAAGGTTTTGTGTATTCTTTGTGCCTCATTAACAAGCTCTGTTGTAATTGCTACGAAAATTCTGATTGAGCCGTCTGTTGAGCTTCCTCTGACTAATATATCTGACAATTAACTCACTCCGTTTCTTTGATGTTTACTTTTATATTTACTTTCTTTGTCAGTACCGTTATGTCGGGGTATTTTGCCTTAATCTGAACGGGCAGGGTTATCTCTCCCGGTTTGTACGATGTATTTTTCAGGTCAAGCGTTGCGCTGAGATTTTCAGGTGTAAGCTTGTCTTTCGGACCTGAAACACGCACCTTAACGGTATCTGAATCAAGCAAATAGGTGGCTTTGTCGGCATTTGTTACAGTAATAGGAACTGAAAGTGTTCTTTCTTCTCTTTCAAACACTTCAAGCTCAACCTCAACCTTCTGATTTTCAGGCGGAATATATAAGCCTTTGGGAACATCAAGGGTGAGAGTGTAGTTTGTTGTATCAAGAGATATGCCGTCAAAGTTCATGATATTAGTAATAGTTGTAATATCTGCGGCGCTTTTGTCCTTTATTCCTGCATCAACCTTTTTTGTGGTCTGTCCTACAAGCTCAACAGCATATTTGTCAGATACTCTTGATGGAATATCAAGCTCTATATCAAGAGTAATCTTGTCATATACTGTGTTAGTTACCATTACTGACGTAATATCAGATGAGAAATCATTAATAGGAAGAATTTCTGCACCATTTATGTCCTCAAAAACAACAGAATATTCCGCATCGTTGTTTTGCGACATTGTGCCAACGTCAACATAGGCACAGGCATAGCTGATGTCCTGAATATCTGAGAGTGTACCGCTTATAGAGACTGTGGCAGTCTGCGGAACTGATTCGACAACATATAGTTTATTTTTGTCGGCATTTTTCTGAACTATTTTAACATCTATTGTCCTTTTCTCAATATTTTCCACCGTAACGGTAACACTTGCTGTATTCATTTTTGCTATATACACTGCGTTTGAGGGTATATCAAAGCTTGGCTTGAGGTTGTAGGTGCCTGGCTTGTTAATTCGGGAAACGTCAATTGAAGCTGTAACATTCCCCATGACACCTATAAGGTCACGGCGCTTTCCTCTTATAACTATTGAAGCATCAGGAATAGAATTTTTTTCTGTGACCATCAGACCGTTATCCTTCAAATAGCTTTCTCCCGAAAGTGAGATGTCAACTGCATTTAAAGTAACATCGGTTTGCGGATTTTCTGTATAGGTTATAAAAATCCATATTATTGCTGCGGCAAATACCGATATAATTTTTAATATAAGCTTTTTGCGGCTGTTTGAAACCTGTTTCATGGCTGTATCATGTCCTTTCAGATAGATTATGATTTTGAACCCTTCCAGAACTTTATTCTGTCAAGGTCGGCAGGCTGTTTGGGAACAATTGCACGTTTTATTGCATTTGTAAGAGTTTCGCCTGTTAAATTTCTTGTCAGGTTTCCGTTTAAGGCAATGGAAATCTTTCCTGTTTCCTCACTCACGACAATAACCATTGCATCAGATGCCTCAGACATTCCGAGTGCGGCTCTGTGACGTGTTCCAAGCTCTCTTGAAAGGTTCGTATTTGAAGTAAGAGGCAGTAGACAGGCGGCTGTGTATATTCTGTCGTCACGAATAATTACAGCACCGTCATGAAGAGGAGATTTTGGAACAAATATATTTTCAAGAAGTGATGCGGAAATTTCTGCATTTAATACCGTTCCTGAATTTACTATATCACCTAATTTTGTTTCTCTTTCTATGACAATAAGTGCACCTGTTTTTGATGAGGAAAGGTTAACTGTTGCACTCACAAGCTCATTAATTATTTTTGAAAGGTCATCGTCCTCAATTTGCTGAGAGGAGAAGTCTATGAGCTTGCCGAATTTTGAACGCCCCATTCTCTCAAGCAGGTTTCGCAATTCGGGCTGAAAAATTACAACTACCGAGAACAATCCGACCTGCATAATGTTACGGAGTATGTAATTTATAGCGGTAAAATTCAGCCATGCGCTAATCTGCAAAAATACAAATAGAATTGCAATTCCTTTAACCAACTGTAATGCTCGTGTTTCTTTAATCATTTTAAGCAACTGATAAATAAGAAAAGCTACTATAATGATGTCTATTATATCGGTCACTCTTATGAGCTGTATAAATTTTGTTATTACATCAAAAAAATTTTCCATATTCCCAACTCCGAATTATTTTATATATTTTCTCTGGCATCAATATAAATTGTTTCGCCAAGGTTGTTTTCTATTGCAAAAACAGGTGTAAGCACAAGGCTTGCATGATATGTATTTTCGTCAAGAGTAGCATAGCCAAGCGTTATTTTTGTTATGGTGCATGGCTTATTGCTTTTTCTTTCGTTCATGTAATCTATAAGACAGCCTGAAATGCTTCTGATATTTATTTTAGAGCCTTCCTTTATTTCAGGCTCATACCAGGCTCCCTCAACCGAGGTAATTCCTGATGCAGAAAAACTCATTTTTATTTTTGAGCCGAAAATGGGGAGCTTGTTTATTGATTTTGAAATTTGTGCCAGGTGTAAGCCGTTATTCTCACTGATAGAAATATCATTTTCATTTATTGCTATTCCGAGCTGTGTAAAAATTGTTTTTACATTGGATTTAATATCTTTTGCAGTGGGGTTGAAGGCTATTAAGCAAATATTATCACTAGCCTTTGTATAAAACCGGTCACCCTGAAAGGTTATTTCTCCCGACGGAGATACATATGTGTTCTTTTGGGTAAGCCGTACTTCATTACCGATTAAAAGCTTTGCAAAGCCCTCATAATCGGAAATAATATTGTAGGCATATACCTCTTTTACGGATTTTTTTATATCAACACCGTCAATAACCTTTCTGTCGACAGCTATATCATTTGCAGAAAGTATGCCGATTGCATTTTCTATAACTCTTGTTTCGGCACTTCGTTGGTTGTAGCCGTCAACTACAGTGTATGTGAGCAGAGACAGATTTACAGCTATTAAAAATAAAATCATAATGGTTTTAGCTTTGTGCCAGTTCATGGTAGCTGTCTCCTTTCCTTACGGCTCAACTGCAATTACATTATCTACCTCGACTATCCAGTTGGCTTGTTTTGTGCCAACAGAGCCGTTGTCCGTATAGCCTATGTACATATTATTTATCCTTATTTCATTCATGGATTGTGAATACTCATCAATTGTGCTGTCAAGTGCGGTGAAAAATCCCGGAGGCGGTAATTTTTCGGGGGTTTTCTGATAGCTTCGTATCAACTGACGATAACTTTTTAAATATCCACTCTCTATCTTTGCAACAACCGCCGCATCAGCTTTGGTGTTGTCAATTCTCATTTCAAGTCCTGACACAACATAATCAAAATACAACTCATTATCCTCGTGCCCTGAAAGTCTCACAGACGCATTGTTAAATGCGGCTGAATTTACGTCAATTACAAGTGACGCAATATCCATAATATCAGCATAGAAATTATTTGATGTGGATATTTCTTTTCCCCTTCCTGTTGCCTGATATTCAAGATATCCGTTGGTATCAATTTTTAAAATACCGTCATTCTCTACAAAAACAATTGTTCCGCCTGCCTCGGTGTATCTGCGCATGGTGCTTGGATTTATGTTAAATGCTTTTAAGATATTATCAATAATTGTTTCGTTAATTGTGTTATCGTTATTCAGAATGGGATTTGCTGATGTTATTACAGGATATTCATTTTCGGTTGAATATATCCTTATAAGGGGATTTAGCGTTGTTTTCTGTGTGCCGAACGGCTGGTCAAACTTCAACTCAAAGGAGTAATTTATTACAGAGTTGTCGGTATATTTATTTGTGCATTCACTACACAGGCTTGCAAGCTTTTTATCATCTGCCGAAATGTTAATTTTAATATAGTCATTATTTTCAAGGTTTGCCACATATACACTTGGTCGTGAGGAAAGGGTTATAACAACCTGTGAAAGCTTATCGGTAAATTCAGACACGGCAGAGCTTTTTAAGCCAAGGAGTGCAGAGAATAGAGAAACGTCATATTCAAACGGATAATTTAAAAAGACAGAATCAGCAGAAAGTGCTGAGGTAAGCGTCTCCTTATTAATTGTCTCAATGTTTCCCCTTTCACTGCTAAATGCTGATTTTATGAGCTTCTGAGCCTCGGAATAAAGCTCCTCAAATTCAGCATTATTCGATGTGAGAGAGGTTCTTGTGGTCTGGTCGCCTGTGTTTATAATAATTGATTCGGGAGAAAATACCTGTGCTTTTTGCTTTGAGTTATCGGAAAAATAACTCATAATATTGGAATAAAAAATCCCCATATTTGAAAAGAAATTATAGCCGTCGGGCCATAATTTCTTGTCAATCAATATTTTACTACCCAAAACAACATCGGTAAGCACCAAAAACACAAGCAATATGCTTTTAAATCTTTCCTTCTTCATGGGTCACTCCGTATTACCAAAGATTTCTTATAGTTACCGTAACATTTCTTAGTCTGTCAATTGTGCTTTGTTTAATTTTGTTAATATCAATTCTTACAGCCTGAGAGCCTTGGGAATTTTCAGCAGTTACCATAAAAGTATTTGAATTGTCTGTTAAGTCAACAACCACACTGTACAAACCGCTTGCGCCAATACTTGTGCCTGCCTTTATGATATGACACATATCATCAGCGGGGTTATATTTGTAAATTTTAATTACCGTTCCCTGTGAGCCGACAGCAGAAATTGTGTAGGTTCTGTCCGAGGTGGAAGCCTGATGTGATTCCGGTCTTTTTATGTATATGATATCACTTGAAGTCCCCTGTTCGGAAAGGGAAATGGAATTTGAAAAAGCGGCAAAGCTGCATGTCGGTATTACAGCCGAAACGGTCATTGCCAGTAAACAAGCCAAAATTAATTTCTTAAACATTCTATTCCCTCCTTACTTTTTAACTCTGTAATATCATTATACCATAACATTGTTACAAAGCCATTACTAAAACTTTAAATACAGCTAACATTATAAAATTATGCCGGAATTGTTATCACAACCTCAGTACCTACGCCAAATTCCGAGGTTATCGAAATATTTCCGCCAAGACTTTCAATAATCTGTTTTGCAATTGCAAGACCAAGTCCTGTTCCGCCTGTGTCGCGGCTTCTTGCCTTATCAACCCTGTAAAATCTCTCAAAGATACGTGAGAGGTTTTCTTTAGGAATACCAATTCCGTTGTCAATAACCTTTATAAATGCATCGTTGTAAGCTTTCCCTGAAACAATATCAATTTTTCCGCCTTCGGGAGTGTATTTGATAGCATTTGAAACAATATTTATAACAACCTGTTCAAGCTTGTCGCGGTCATTTTTAAATACTGCAACATCATTTATTTTTTTATAAGTTATTTCCTGATTTTTCTTTTTGGCTGTAATGTACATTTTTTCTGCAACACCTTCTAAGAGCATCTGCAGATTAATGTCATCAGGCTCTTTTGCCTCTGTTTGTGCCTCGTCAAGCCTTGATAGTGTCAATAAATCCTTGACAATTCTTGTCATTCTGTCCGCTTCCTTTATAATAACACTTAAAAAGCTTGTCTGAAGCTCTTTGTCCTCAATAGCACCGTCAAGTAATGTTTCAGCATACGATTTAACAGTTGTAAGCGGAGTTCTCAACTCATGAGATACGTTTGACACAAACTCACGTCTTGACAATTCAAGCTTTTCCCTGTTTGTAATATCGTGCATAACGACAAGCACACCGATAATTTTGCCGTCCGATTCAATCGGAGCAAAGTTAAGCTTTAAATATCGTGAATTGTATTCTATCTGTCTTTCGGGGTCTGTTTCTGATTTCATGTAAATCAAATCTCCGAAGGTGATATCTGCGTCAACCTTTTTGAAAAAGCTGTCAAATGTAAGGTTTTCAAGGTCGGAGGCAAGTATCATATGCTGTGCTTCGGGATTGGTGTGGATTAGCTTTTGTTCAAGGTCAAAGGCTAAAATTCCGTCCGTCATATTCTGCAGAATGGTTTCAACCTTGTTCTTTTCCTCATTAACAACATTTATGTTTTTTGAAAGCTCCTGTGCCATGTACCCGAATGCGTTGGAAAGTCTGCCTATTTCATCATTTTCTTTTGATGGCTCAATACTGTCAAACTCACCTGTTGCAAGCTTTTCGGCACGCTTTGTCAGTGTAATAATCGGAACGGTAATAGTTTTGCTTAACAGATATCCGATTATGACCGAGGTAAATACAGCAAGCAGTAAGGCTTGTAAAACAATAATCAAGACATTGTTGGTAATGCTGTCAAGTTCTTCCTTGGTATCTCTTATATACACAATATATCCGCCGTTGTCCGAGTTAATCGGCACAGCGTAGTCCATGTAATTTTTGTCTGTGTTTGCCAAATCTCCACGCAGTCCCGACATTGCCATGATAATATTATCTGTTTTTCCGAGATTTGCACTTAATAGGCTGTCCGAGCTTTTTAAAACATTACCGCTTTTGAGGTCTAGTATGCAGTAAAATCTGTATGTGTCAAGTCCAAGCGGACCTATATATGAATTTACTGCAGTTGACACATTTTCAAGGGAGTTATCGGCATTGGCATACTGTTCAAGCTGATAAACAAGGTCATCATTAAACACCTTGCTCATCATAACGGAAAATTCTTCATTGTAAAAGTTGACAATATTAACAAGCATAAATGAGCCGACAACGGTGATAATTGAAATGGTCAGTAAGACAAATATCAATACAATTTTATATTGAATACCTTTAAGCATTTATATCTCACGCCTTATTAAAATAATATCCCACGCCTCGTTTTGTTATAATGTATCGTGGCATACCCGGGTCATCTTCAATCTTTTCTCTTAAACGTCTGACTGTAACGTCAACTGTTCTTACATCGCCGTAATACTCATAACCCCATACATTTTCCAAAAGATTTTCTCTTGTAAAAATCTTTTCGGGCTGAAGTGCGAGGAATTTCAGTAATTCAAATTCACGAAGAGTTATATCTGCAACAACATCCCTTTTCTTAACCTCGTATCTCTCCATGTTTATAACAAGGTCGCCCGACACAATAAGACCTGATGCGTCTGTTGTGCCTGCAGAGCTTTTATCTATTGTCATTCTTCTTAAATTAGCCTTAACTCTTGCGGTCAATTCTCTTACAGAGAAGGGCTTTGTCATGTAGTCATCAGCGCCAAGTTCAAGACCAAGCACCTTGTCAACCTCTTCCTCACGTGCTGTAAGCATAATAATGGGTACGGAGGATTTTTCTCTTATCTTTCTGCAAACCTCAAAGCCGTCCATTTTAGGAAGCATAACGTCAAGCAAAATTAAATCGGGATTTCTTGAAAGTGCAAGTTCTAAACCCTGTGCACCGTCATATGCCTCCAAAACTGCATATCCTTCTTTAGTAAGATTAAATTTAAGTATGTCAACTATTGGCTGTTCGTCATCAATTACAAGTACTGTCCTTTGATCCATAGTACATCTTCCTTTCGTATTCAATAATAATATTTTATCAGATTTTTCGTGTTAAATCAAGATAATTTTCTTATTTTTTTAGCAGATAAGAATATTTTTTATATAACGCAATTCCCTCGTTGATTTCAGCTTGTGAAAATCTTTCGGAAAGATATTGTTTAAGTTCTTTTCGTTCTGATTTTGTCAGACCGCCCGACAATAACCCTAAAATATATCCTATGTCCACTCTTGATGCAAAGTTTGAGCCTTTCTTAAAATCGGAAGGAGTAACGTTATCCTTTACATAATCATATGTACTTTTGTATTCAGTAGCAGGCTTCTTTGGTTTTTGTGGTTGTTGGGAGGGAGTTGGTGTTGGTGACGATGGGGAGGGAGAATTACCAGATGTTTGCGCTGTTGGTTCCTCTGTCGGAGCTTCTCCGCTTGCTGTCGGAGACGGTATTTCTGAGGATAGTGGCTCTTGTTCAGGCTCAAACAGTTCTCCGCTTTCTATTATGTTGTCAATTGATGACATCATTTTTTCAACAGGTTCTTTAAAAGTTGTCTGATATAATATAACTCCTGCAATTATCGCAACAATTAATAGTCCCAACAAGGAAAGCAGGATGATTTTTATTATTTTTAAAGCTTTTTTCATAGCTTACCTCCAAAAAGTTAAACTTTTACACATATATTATACTATATATTTTAAAATAATTCAATAGAAAAAAGTATATATTATAAACAAAATTTGTGTCAAAATTTTAATAATATTGATTTTTATTTGTTTTTGGTGTACAATATATAATGGAAAGGAATGAGCTTGATGATTATAGATATTCATACACATATATTTCCGGACAAGCTTGCCGAAAGGGCAATTAAGGTTTTGGAGGATAATATTTTAAAGGTAAGTAAAAGAGAAGAGAAAGCAAAGCTTGACGGCAAACTGCAATCCTTAATGGATTCGATGAAAAAAAATGATATTACAGTTTCGGCGGTAATGCCGATAGCAACCAATCCGTCACAGACAGATACAATTAATGCATTTGCATCAGAGATTAATGGAAAAGGCAATGTGTATTCATTTGGCAGTGTTCACCCAAATGATGAAAAGGCATGTGAGCATCTTGAAAAAATAAAAGAGCTTGGCTTAAAAGGTATAAAACTGCATCCTGAATATCAGAGCTTTTATATTGACAGTAAGGAATCGCTCAGAGTGCTTGAAAAAGCAGAGGAGCTGGGACTTTATGTAATGCTTCACGCAGGGGCGGATATCGGAATGGCACCGCCTGTTCACTGTGAGCCTGAACAGCTTAAAAATGCGTTGAATTATGTAAGCGGAAAAAACATAATTGCCGCACATATGGGCGGATATATGAGATGGGAAAAGGTATTAAAATATCTTGTAGACACCCCGATATACTTTGACACTTCGTATTCTGTCGGTCAGATGGATGATGAGCTTGCAAAGGAAATTATAAAAGCACATGGTGCGGATAAAATCCTTTTTGGCTCGGACTCCCCATGGATGGACCAGGGCTATGTGGCAGAAAAGATAAGAGAATTTAATCTTGGAGAAGAAGCTCAAAGGAAGATATTTTGGGAAAACGGAGCAAAAATTTTTGATATTTTGGAAGGATAGAAAAATATGTATTTAAATTACTTGTTAAACAATGCAGTTTCATGTGATTTGGCAATAGACCCCGGAACAGACATGACGGCGGTGTATGTAAGAGGAAAGGGAGTAGTTTTGAAAGAGCCGTCATATATTGCATATGATACAGCAACAAAAAAAATTCAGGCGGTCGGAGAGGAAGCCTATGAGATGCTTGGAAAGGCACCCCCTTCAGTAAAGGTAGTAAAGCCGATTGAGGCAGGAGTTGTGGCTGATTACGAGATGTCATGTAAGTTGTTTAAGTATTTTATAGATAATGCCTGTACAAAAAAGCTTTTAAAGCCGAGAATAATTGCATCGGTTGCGGCAGACAGCACAGAGATTGAGAAAAAAGGACTTGCAAACGCATTGCTCGAAGCAGGAGCAAGAGAGGTGTTTTTAATAGAAGAACCGCTTGCGGCGGCTTGCGGTGCAGGCTGTGATATATCGCTTGCAAGAGGAATGTTGATTGCGGATATCGGTGCAGGGGTGTGCGATGTGGCATCAATTTCTCTTGGACGTGCAGTAATATCAAAATCGGTAAAGGTTGGCGGAAACGCCTTTACCGAAAATGTTATGCACTACATAAAAAAGAACTATAACTTAAACATAGGATATTTGACTGCCGAGAAAATTAAAAAAGAAATTGGTTGTGCATATCCGTTTGAATTGTCAAAAACATTGGAGGTTACAGGTTGCGGAGTATCAAACGGATTACCCGGAAAAATTATTATTAATTCCGAAGAGCTAAGAGACAGCTTCACAGGTCTTTTGAAAAAAATTGCTGAAACGATAAAAACCACTCTTGAAGAAACACCGCCCGAATTGCAATCTGATATTTTAGAGGACGGAATTTTAATAACAGGCGGAGGAGCAATGCTGTATGGTCTTGAAAAATGGCTGACATCAGAGCTTGGAATAAAGGTTTTTACAACCGATAAAATGGACGAGTGTGTTATAAACGGAGCGGGAGAACAGCTTGCAATGCTGGATACATCAGGAGAACAGCCTGATAAGTATTACTATACAATTTAACAGGAGGTTAAAATTGCCCATATCGCACGTTTAACCTCACTTGTGTACACACGTACACGGCGTTCGGTTATCCGCACAATCTGAACAATTTTTCCTCTGCCTGTGAACATGACAGGGTTTTGGACAAACTGATTTCGGCACATCCTGAAGGCTGTGCCCTACAATAAATTGTAATTTAAAATATAGGAGGTTAAGATATGCTTACAAATGCACAGATACAAAAAATGTTACCTCACAGATACCCCATGCTTCTTGTGGACAAGGTGACAAAATTTGAGGGGGACACAATAGAGGGAGTAAAGAATGTCACTGCAAATGAGCCGATATTTACAGGGCATTTCCCCGGCATTCCCATTATGCCTGGTGTTATGATAATAGAGAGTCTTGCACAGCTTGGCGGAATACTTTTAATGTCAAGAGAGGGAAATTCGGGAAAGCTCGGAGTTTTAACAGGGGTAAATAACTTTAAATTCAGACGTCAGGTTGTCCCCGGAGACACACTCTGTTTAAAATCAGAGCTTGTGGCATTCCGTCATGGTATGGCGAAAACCAATGTATGCGCAACGGTAGACGGCGAGCTTGCGGCGTCGGGAGAGGTAAGCTTTGCGTTGGTTGATAATAAGGAATAGGATATGTGCGAGATTATTGACGATTTACAGTTAAAGGGGTTAAAAATAATACAGAAGAAGGACGGCTTTAAATTCGGAACAGATGCCGTTCTTTTGTCCGATTTTGCAAAATTAATAAAAGCGGAAAATATTCTCGACCTTTGCACAGGTTCAGGTATTGTTCCGTTGCTTTTATCAGCAAAAACGAATGCAAAAAATATAGTCGGACTTGAAATTCAGAAGGATTACGCACAAATGGCACAAAGGTCGGTAAAAATGAATGAACTTTCTGAACGTGTTAAAATAATAAACGGTGACTTAAAAAACAGCCTTGATTTTTTTAAAAAACGCAGCTTTGATTTAATCACCTGCAATCCGCCATATATGCGTACAAATTCGGCAGTGTTAAATGAGCTTGATGAAAAAATCATTGCACGTCATGAGGTAAAATGTACGCTTGAAGATATTATTTTGGTTTCGTCTTCGCTCATAAGCCTTACAGGACATCTTGTTATGGTACACCGACCGTCAAGACTTTGTGATATAATATATCTTATGAGGAAATATGATATAGAGCCAAAACGTATCAGATTTGTACATAATACTGCTTGTGATGCGCCTGTACTTGTTTTGGTTGACGGTCTTTATAAAGGAAAAAGTGATGTAAAAATTCTTCCGCCGCTTGTTATGTATAACACAGACGGAAGCGAGACGGAAGAATTTAAAAAAATCTACGGCAAAATCTGAAAGAGGATTGAATTGAGAATAAGAACAACCAAACAGGAAATCAGTGAAACGCTTAACAATCCTTTGCCTTTCAGCGACAGAAACAATGCTGTTGCAATACCAAACCCTGCGGAAATAATACTGCCTGTGGCAAAGAATGCATCAGGGATTGTCATTGCACCTAAAACCGCATAGGGAACAAAGTTCAAAAAAGATTTAATATACGGATTTGTTATTTTTTTTCTGAAAAAGGTAAGGGGCAGAAGTCTTATAAAATATGTAATTAATGCCATTGTTATAACGGCGCAGATAAGATACAGATTATTCATTACTCACCCTCCTTTTGCGGATATAAAAAAGCTCCGACACCTGAGGCGATTATGGTGGAAATAATAATTCTCCACCCGCCCGAAAGACCTGCAAATAACGGTACAAAGCTTAAAATTGTGCTGATTGCGACAGATATCAGTATAATATTTAAAATCGGGCGTGATTTTTTTGCAGGCGGAATAATAATTGCAATAAACATGGCATAAATCGCTATGCCGAGCGATAAACGAACTGTTTCGGGAAGTACAGAACTTGCAAATGCACCTAAAAATGTCCCGCCACTCCACCCGATTATAGGTAACGTCATAAGACCGATAAAATATGTAAAGGTAAGAGGTGCAATCCTTTGCATTGATACTGCAAAAATTTCGTCTGTAATTCCGAACGACATGGCAAGACGTTTTAGTGTGCCTGTTTTTTCATCAAATCTCTGTGAAAGAGATAAAGACATAAGTAAATATCTTAAATTTATTATCAGGGTTGCAAATGCAAGCTCAAATAATGTACCATTTGATTTAATTATTTCAATTCCTGCAAATTGTCCTGCGCTTGTAAGGTTGGTAAGCGATATCAGAACTGAGGATAAAACGGATAATCCACCTCTTTTTGCCATCAGACCAAACGCAAAGGAAACCGATATGTAGCCTAAGCAAATCGGCAATCCGTCTTTGATACCTTTGGTGTATTCTCTCAATAGAAACATTCCTTTCATTATTCATAAAATATATTTTACAGCAAATTTTGTATAATTTCAAGCTAAATTATAGAAAATTATAAAAGTATGTAAATTTGTTATATTAGAACATAAAATAATGTCAATGAACAGGGAATTTTATTAAATTTCATATTTACAAAATAAAAGATAAAATTAATACTTGAAAAAGCTGTATTATTGTGTTAAAATATTAGAAAAACATTTTCAGGAGGGTTAATATGGATACAAATAAAAGACCTGATACGATGGCTCGTATCAAGACTAAGGAACAGGCAGATGAATTTATTGCACAACAGGTTGAGTTGGTAAAGGCACAGGTTGGAGATAAAAAGGTGCTTTTGGCGTTGTCGGGCGGAGTTGACAGCTCGGTTGTTGCCGCATTGCTTATAAAGGCAATAGGAAAGCAGCTTGTATGTGTCCATGTAAACCATGGTCTTATGCGTAAGGGTGAGAGTGAAGAGGTTATTAAGGTATTTGGCGATGAGCTTGACGCAAACCTTATCTACATTGACGCAACAGACAGATTTTTGGATAAGCTTGCAGGTGTTTCAAATCCTGAAGAAAAGAGAAAAATAATTGGTAATGAGTTTATTGTTGTGTTTGATGAGGAAGCAAGAAAGCTTGAAAATATCTCTTTCCTTGCACAGGGAACAATCTATCCCGATATTTTGGAGAGTGATGGAGTAAAGGCTCATCATAATGTTGGCGGACTCCCTGAGGATATGCAGTTCGAGCTTGTTGAGCCGATTAAGTTATTGTATAAAGATGAGGTAAGAGTGGTAGGACGTGCTTTGGGACTGCCATCTTCAATGGTAGACCGTCAGCCATTCCCCGGTCCCGGACTTGGTGTTCGTTGCTTAGGGGCAATCACACGTGACAGGTTAAATGCACTTCGTGAAGCAGACGCAATTTTACGTGAGGAATTTGATATTTGTGGCCTTGCGGGTAAGGTTTGGCAGTATTTTGTTGCTGTGCCTGATATGAAGAGTGTTGGTGTTAAAAACGATAAAAGATATGAGGGTTGGCCTGCAATCATACGTGCCGTAAATACAACAGATGCGATGACAGCAACTATAGAAGAAATTCCGTATGATGTTCTCCATAAGATAACAGCGAGAATAACAAATGAAGTTGAAGGCATCAATCGTGTTCTCCTTGATTTGACACCGAAGCCAATCGGGACAATAGAGTGGGAATAACAAATATGTAGAAGGGCAATGTCAAATATCGTCTAAAGGGCAAAATTGAATATAAAACTATGACCTTGAGATTTAGTAAAATCTTGAGGTCATTTTTGTGTTCAAATATAGATGGAGCCTTGAAATTCAGCTAAT
>JAFQNU010000192.1 GCA_017420825.1 Clostridia bacterium | reverse complement strand
TTGATTTCATAGTTATTATATCTGTTTTTTGGTTGTCAGAAACCGATTAAAAACGAATAATAATGACATTTAAATATACTTAATGTGAGGAGTGGTTTTGTAATGTTTAACAACGATTATGATGTTTTAACCGCTTATGAGGCTATGGAATATCTCGGCATTGGCGAGAACACATTATACCGCCTCTTAAATAGTGGTGAGCTTGGTGCATTTCGTATCGGCAGGATATGGAAAATCCCAAGAAAAGAATTAGACAAATACATTGATAAAAGTGTAGAAAGGATGTTCAGCAAATGAATAGTTATGATTTTTTAAAATATCTTACTGTAAATATAAGTGCAAAAAAATTTTTAGAAGATAAACCGCATATATGCTCCGCAACAGGATTTTATGCAATAATAAACAATACTCCTGTAATAGTTACAGCAAGGCACTTTGTTATTCCTACAGAATCAGCTATAACAGTTTCGGTTCATTATAAAGAAAACGATACTATTATTACAATACCGATTACTGCAAATGTCAGGTGGTATTGTTCTGATGAATACGATATTGCATATTGCAAGGTAAAGCCGATAGCAGAAAAATTCAAAGAGATTACAGGAAAAGATATGTTTTATACTGCTATATCCGAAAAAGATATTATGACTAAAGAGGAATTTAACAAAATAAATATATTAAGTGAAGTGCTGACAATAGGTTATCCCAAAGGAATAAGCAGCACACATCACAAATTCCCGCTATTCAAGAAAGGATATATTTCCTCATTACCAAGTGATTTTACAGAGGACAGAGAGGGTTATCTTGACCTTTGTGCAGAAGAAGGTTACTCAGGTTCTCCAATATTCTTAAACAATTCACAGATAAAGCTTGTTGGTGTGTTAGTTCAATGTATAGGTAACTCAAAGAAACCTCAAAGCACAACCATATATGTTTCAGCAGATAAAATATTAGAGATAAAAGACTATGACGATTAAAAATTGAGCAAAAAAAAATAAAATTTCCTCTAAAACACAGAACACCGTAAACCCTTGTAGAATAAGGGTTTACGGCACTTTCCTTAAATTACTAATTTCGGTGAGGCATTAAATAGCTTACAGGCAAAAATGTGCGAAAAAAATAAGTTTTACATGGGAAACAAAAAATAATTCTAAAATTTATATAATCCACTCTTAATGATGTGTACCCGCCATTTACCAAACGGTAAATGGCGGGTACACGTTACGATTGTACAAAATATAGTTTTTATAAAATTTACACTTAAATGTATTGTTTTGTGAGGGTTCGAAAAAATCTCGTACTCATCAAAACCGCTTAGTCTTCTCTTTCGAAAATCCATATTGAATCTATACCCTCATAGTTCTCCCCTGACACAGAATGTATGCTGAGAGTTACCTTTTCGTCATTAATTTTAGTATAGGTTGTTTTGGGGACATATCCGTCATTTAACTGCCTGTTCACACTATCATATTCAAGGAAGCTTGACAAAGTTCTGTGATATTCAGGTCTTACTATTTCATGTATATACTTCCTCATTGACTCGACAAAACTTCCCGTTTCCTTAAACATTTCAGAAAAATATGATTGAGAAACTATATGGACGATATTATCATTACTGTGTGACACACAGAATACTGCAAGGTATTTTCTACTCATAACAGATATACACGCATCAATTTCCTTTATACCCGTATGTATTTTTTCAACCTTTTTTTTCGCAAGCTTAATGGTCTGGTTTGAGCCTTTATTCTGATAATATCTTGCCTTTTCGACATACATCAACCGCTCTGCAACATTTACCAGCTCCTCTATGCTCATACCTTCCTCTCTGTATTTAACTCCAACTGACACGTGATATTTCATTTCTTCTATTTTCTCATTTGCCCTGGCAAGCTTTTGGGTAACCTCCTCAAAGGTAATTCCTGTTACGAAAATAAGGAATTCATCTCCACCCATTCTATAAATTTTACTTTCAGAAAACTCCTTTTTCAGACTCTGACCAACAAACACTAACATCTGGTCTCCTGCAGCATGTCCATATTTATCATTATAGTAATGTAGTTCATTAACATCAACATAAACACATCCAAGAAGCTCTTGTGTGTTCTGATTGATTTCTTTTACATACTGCTTATATGCCATACGATTAGCCATACCTGTAAGGGAATCCGTAAGAGCAAGCTTCTCCGTCTTCGTTAAATGTTTTTTATTAAAAATCGCCATTGAAAAACAAATAGCTATTTCCCTCAAAAGCTCACGTACATAACCTTTTTGTGAATTTAAAACACCAAGTAAATATGTATTACTGTTATTATTTACTACCACCGCAAATGTAACTCTTTTAATGTCATGGGCCTCAAAAAAATCGTATGCATCCGGCATTTTTTCGCGCAGATGAGACTTCGAGTTAATCTCAGACATATACAAAGTTGCTCCATGCTCTGTGCGGTGCTTTGCGACATATCTTAATAACATTTGGTTGAAACATTTTCTCTCTTCTTCAGAAAGCAGTTTATCCTGCAATGAAGGAACTATATAATAATATTCATCATTATTTGTGTCTATTATAAATGTCGAACGTGCCCGGGCAAACTCTGTAATACTCTTTAATACATCATATGTCTTGTCTATCTGTTGATTCATTTCCAAAAGTTTTTTTCTGATTTCCGAAGCATATAAACTAATCTTTTTTTCTTTTGACTCAGAACTGAGTATCATTATTATATATGCGAACATTATTAAAATAATTATACATGATATTAATGCCAAAGACTTAACTGTTGAATTCACTCCGCTAAAAACAATGGATCCCGGCTGTGAAACCATTATCTGCCAATCTGCAATATTTAATGGAGCATAATGGGCATACATAAACCCTTCCCCTGTCCGGGACAAAAAGGACGCATACCCGGATTTTCCTTCCGTCATGTCCTTTACCAATTTTGAGTATGAAAAGCCTTCTTTAAATGTTGATGATGATAATACATTAATGCTTCCCAAACTGTCATTCCTCGTATCTATAATATAATTCCCGTTTCCTCCTTCTACTACATAAAGATACGCATCTATTTTTTCAACCTCTTCCTCATACACTTCCCTGAACTTCCTCATATTTATGACTCCGTATATGATTGCCCTTATTGTTCCGTCGCTTGACTTAACCGGAGCAGCACTTCTAACAACCTCTCTCGTGCTATCTATCAAATCCGGTACTCTGCCGCTTACATACTGTCCACGCTTGGCCTCTTCCTTAAATGAGATTGTCCCACTTAAATCAACCACCCCATTTTTTGCCATAAACATATTATCCGGCATTAATATTCCTATATTTTCAAACAGTCCTATTTCTTCAAAAGAATCCAGCAAAAATTCATAGCTATCTCCGTTCTCATAAAGCGTTGCAGCAAAATTAGCCATAGTCACAAGATTCTCCATATCCGAAACTATCTGTTTATTGATGTCATTCTTGATCTGTTGTGTTTCCAAATGTAGCCTTTCAAATGCCTCTCCCTCCGCATAACTATACATATAAGCAATCATGCTCACTATTACTAAACAAATCAAAACAAACGCCAATCCTGTATAGATTACCTTTTGAACATATTTCCTCAATTTTTCAGTTTTATTCATCCATTCCACTTCCATCTATTAATACATTACTTTAAGCCAATAGCTTTTGTGTATATGCTCTTGCATACTCTTCGCCCTCATGTCTTGGTAATACCTTTGAATAATACCAACCCTGAATATAATCACATTCAAGGCTACTAACAAGTTCATTCTGTTCGTCTGTTTCAACGCCCTCACAAACCACCTTTAAGCCAAGATTATGTGATAGTGCAATAATTCCTGCAAATAAGTGCTTACCATTAATTTTTTGTGTTTTCAAAAGAATCTCTCTGTCAATTTTAACTATATCGATAGGATACTCACAAAGATTAATTAACGATGTATATCCACTTCCCATATCATCCAATGCAATTTTAAAACCTAATTTTTTACACTTAGCAATATTCTCCAACGCATTTTTCATGTTTTTTTCTATTGCATCTTCAGTAATTTCTATTATAAGCTGTGACTTATCAAAAACATATTTATTTGCTATTTCCTTAATTCTCTCCACAAAGTCATTCTCTGATATAGTTATTCTTGTAAAGTTACAAGAAATTGTCATATGATCAAACTCTGTATCCTTCCATTTATGAAGCTGTCTACAGGTTCTCTCAAACATATAGTAATCAAACTCCACAATGAGTCCGGTTTTCTCCATTAACTGTATATAGTTTCCGGGACCAAGAATACCCTTATCCGGGCTGTTCCATCTTGATAATGCCTCTGCCGACATAATTTTCTTAGTCTTATTATCTACTATAAACTGAAGGTACAGCTTAAATTCCTCATTTTTAAATCCCCTTGAAATGCTTTCAAGCAATTCCTTTTCCTCTGCTGCCTTATCCATCATATTTTCTTCACATACAACAAACTGTCTATCCGTACCTATAAGCTTGTTACAATTTTTACGGAGATTAAACAGCAACAGCTCACAGCTTTTATCTGTCTTCTTCAGATTATATGCCGCAACATAGAAAAACGGTCTTCTCCTTTTATTATCCCCACTCACATACGAATTAAGCTTATTAATCATTTCCGCTATTCTTCCCTGTGTTTCTTCTTCTGAAGACTTCCTGAACACATACACAAACCCGTTTTCTGTTATCCTTGCTGCAAACCCGTCATCACTTTCATAATAATGTAATACCCCTGCTGTATATTTTACAAAATCCAGGAAAACTGCCTCTCCATGATATACCTGTAAGTAACTACTGTCAATTATAATATACGCAATATGATAATTATCTCTTACATCATCTGAAATACCTATATTATAGCAACGTTCAAAATAGACAAGATTTCCTATACCGGTTTCAGAATCAATAACTTTATTTCTTTTTATCTGCTTATGTGTATTTTTTAATTTAATCATAACAACAACAAACAGTATTGCAAACAATGTACATGACACACTCAGACCGGCTATTACACCCGTAGCAGCGTGTTTATATTGCATTTCGCCTTCAGCTATAATATTCGAAGCATAACTTCCTGCCGATACAGATGACAAGGTTATCATCAGTATGAGCATTATTAAAATTACCATTTTAATATTTTTATTATTCATTTTAACCATTCCTATCTATTTAATATATCCTGATGTGTTATATTCGTAGTGTAGGATTTTTGATATTATATAGCACCAATTACGCATATATAGTAAAAGGGCTGCAACAATGTGTTGCAGCCAATCCATATATGACTACCACAGCTTTTGGGGTTACTATAATACTCCACCTATTCACACTTAGATGCCATATTTTTTTCTGAATATAAATATTATACCACACTGTGGATTTTTTGTCAATAAACGAAAAAATATCATTCATAATAACTTTTCATGTTCTTTTTATAAGTTTTCCTGTCTGAATTAATACTGTCGGAATCAATGCAAGTATTATTACTATTACAACGTCTATTATCCTAAGTGCAGATACCTCAAACAGCCTGCCAAGAAATGGTACAAACAAAACAAGTAATAATAGTATAACACCTGTAACAAAAGCCGCTATACTTGCCTTGTTGCTTATAAATCCTATTTTTATAATTGATTGCTCACTTCTGCAGTTAAAACCGTGGAACAAACGTGCAAGGGTAAGAGTGGAAAAAGCCATAGTGCTTGCCATAGCTTTATCCGTTCCAAGACCTATATGAAAGGCTATCATTGTACAGACAGCTATCAAGCCACCCTGTATCAATAAGCTACTCAAAAAGCTTTTATTTAAAATTCCTTCATTCGGGTCTCTTGGTTTTTGTGAAAGTAAATTATCTCGTGCCTCTTCCATACCAATAGCTATTGCGGGAAGGGAATCTGTGAGCAGATTCATAAACAACAAATGAACAGGTGCAAATGGTACAGGAAGGGCAAAAACTGACGTATATACTACCGACAATATTCCTGCCATGTTACCCGAAAGTAAAAATTTAATTGCATTTTTTATATTTCGGTAAACATTTCTTCCGTTTGCAACCGCCTTAATAATTGTTGCAAAATTATCGTCTGTCAATATCATTGCGGCGGCATCCTTGGAAACCTCTGTTCCTGTTATTCCCATAGCTACACCAATATCTGCTTTTTTCAGTGCAGGTGCGTCATTTACTCCGTCACCTGTCATAGCTACAATATTTCCCTTCTTCTGCCATGCGTTTACAATTTGAATTTTATTCTCAGGTGACACTCGTGCATATACAGAAATATGCTCTATCTTCTCTTCCAGCTCTTTTTCGGACATAGCATCAAGCTCAACACCTGTTACTGCTATATCTCCCTCCGTAAATATCCCAATTTGCTTTGCAATCGCTGTTGCGGTTATCTTATGATCGCCTGTAATCATTATAGGTTTAATTCCTGCTTTTTTCGCATCAGCCACCGCATCCTTTGACTCTTCTCTCGGTGGATCCATCATGGATATTAGTCCTATGAAAATATAGTTATTTTCATCAGTAAGCTCAAGAGCTTGTTTCTCATCTGATTCCTTATATGCAAATGCCAGCACACGCAACCCATTCTGCGAGAATTGCATATTCTGCTCAAATATTTTCTCTTTGTCTTTTTCTGTGATATCACGAACACCTTCACCTGTATGAATACGAGTCGTTCTGTCAAGCAATACATCAACCGCACCCTTTGTCAGTATTGTCGGTACACCATGAATGCTATACTTTGTAGACATAAGCTTTCTGTCAGAGTCAAATGGAATTTCAGCAAGTCTTGGCATTTCCCCCCTGAAAAATTCATGGTCAACATCAATTGCACGCACCATTTCCAGCAAACAATACTCGGTGGGGTCGCCTATTCCCTTTTCATCAACAATTGATGAATCATTTGTCAGAATAGCATTATACAAGAGATATCTGTGTAACTGATTTTTTAAATCTATTTCTTCCTTGTTAATCGTATTTCCATCAATATAAATCTCCTGAACTGTCATTTTATTCTGTGTCAGTGTTCCTGTTTTATCTGAACAGATAACCGATACACAACCCAGGCTCTCTACCGCCTTAAGCTCCTTGATAATAGCATTTTCCCTTGCCATTCTCTGTGTTCCCGTTGCCTGCACTATGGTCACAATTGATGAGAGTGCTTCAGGAATTGCCGCAACTGCAAGCGCAACTGCAAACATCAGGGAATCCAGAATGGGCATTTTACGGTATAAACTTAATAAGAACACAATGGCAGACACAATCATAATCACGATAGCCAACCGCCTGCTGAATTGGTCAAGACTTAATTGTAACGGAGTTTTCTTCTCCTTTGTTGCGTTCATTAAAGATGCAATCTTACCAATCTCCGTATCCATTCCTGTGCCTGTCACAACAACAGTCGCACGTCCATATGTCACAAGACTACCCGAATAAACCATGTTTGTTCTGTCTCCTAAGGGAACCTCTTGTGAAATGTCTATGTCTTGTTTTTCTACGTTTGTAGACTCTCCTGTCAAAGAACTTTCATTTACTTGTAAAGAGAAATTTTCCAAAATGCGACCATCAGCTACTACCATATCTCCTGTTTCCAATATTATAATATCGCCCGGTACAACGTCCTTTGAAGAAACCTCAATTTTTTTGCCATCACGAATAACCTTAGCACTCGGTGACGCCAGGGATTTCAAGCTGTCCAAGGATTTCTCGGCTTTTTTATGCTGAACTGTACCCAATATTGCGTTAATGATTATAACTGCAAAAATAACAATTGTACTCTCGGTATTTCCTGACATTACGGAAATAACAGCCGCAATAATCAAAATTATAACCAATAAATCTGCAAATTGTGAGAAAAATACTTCTAAGGTGCTTTTTCTTTTCCCCTCCTGTATCACATTTGCACCTTTTTCATGCAGTATCTCCTCTGCTCTTTGCTTTGAATAACCATCTGTTGTTGTGCCAAACTCCTCTAATACCTGTTTCTTCGTCAATAGATAGTAGTCCCTCATTTGAAAACCTCCTGAAATTAGAATAAAAAAGACTTTTGCACATGATATATCATGCACAAAAGTCTGGTAACCGTATACGGCATGTGCTACCAAGTTATAAATAACTGCGATTGTTGATAACACATTTAAACTACTCCCTTTTGAAAGGATATACACTATTAATTTTATTCAGTATATCACTATTTTAAACTATTGTCAAGAAATTATTACTAAATTTATCTATTGCCTGTACAAATGCAATTAATATAGACAAAACATGTATAATGTGCTATAATAGAAATTGCCAGACAAAATTTAATACGGATTTGTCGGAGCTATATCCCATGCTTCCAGAGACATAACATTATCTTTTGTACCAATCAGTTTGATTCCAATCGCATCAGACGGTTTCTTGGGATATACCCTGCGACATATTGCCTGTTTTTCGTTTGCATAAACCTCAATTACAGATTTATCTGCAAATATATCAAGCATAAGGTTTTCGCCATCATTAAGAACAAGCGGCGCCTCTTCCTTGATTTTCCAACCGTATTGTCCGCTATTAGTCGCATCAAAAATAAGGAGCTGTTTTTCCTTGTTATAATATATATTGGTATGGATACCTTCAGCATTATCTATGCGAACACTAAATCCCGACTCGTTTTGATTTGTAATGTCAATTTCTGCTTTCAGTCTGAAAATTTCACCATTGTTTACTTTAATCTGACCATCATCCGAAATACAAGGTTGTTGTTTGTTATACTGAAGCGAATCTAATTCAGTCGCAGGTGCCATATAAAGTTGATTGTTTTTCCACCATACTACTCTTGGGAAACAGTAAACGCTGCTCCAACCGTATGTATCGAAATCATTATCTATATTATCCACAAGCCATGTCCATATTATATGTCTGTTGCGGTCATCTATAAGAGCTTCGGGTGCAAAATACGCCCTGTCATTCCACGACATTCTTCCATGGTATTCCGGAATGAATTGTTCTCCGTCCAGTGTACCTACATAATACTGACAGCCCTTATTGTGTGATATAAAAAGCTGAAGCCATTTGTCAGTTTTTTTGCCATTTTCTTTAGCATCATAAAGAGGTAAAAAGCTTGGACACATATCATCCTCTGTTTTATCCGGCCAATCTCTACTGTTATGTGTGTTATTATAAAAACGGTGAACAAAGTCCCACTTTTTCAAATCCTTTGAGCGGAAAAGGTCGGTCCAGTCACCCTGATAGTGCGGGTCCGAATCGGGTTCTATTCCATATTCATCCAAAACACATTTGTTTCCGGTTTGCATATAGTAAAAGTCATTTATCTTCCATATATTACTCGGATCAGCACAGGAAACATGTTCGACCACTCCATTGATTTCTATATCCACCGTTCCCCATTTTTTGCTTCCTTCTATTGCAATAGGTTCAATCCTTACCCATTTTTCATAAGGGGGCTTTGCATAAGCAAGTGCGATACCGCCATTATCACCGTTATCATCTTTTGACGGAAATTTCCAAAATGACAAATATGCGGTTTTGTCAGTGTCGACAAAAGCACCACCGCTGAAACATCCTTCGTCAGAATGTTTTATTGTTAAAGCATCCTGATGATGCCTCCAATGCAAAAGATCCACAGAAGAGATGTGTCCCCAATGAAAGCCGTTTGTCTTTGAATTTTTATAAAGATACATTAAATGATATACTCCATCAACATAAAAAGCACCATTGCTGTCTCCGGGATGTCCGCTGTCATCCGCTTGTGCAAAATGATATGTAGGTCGGTAAGGGTCTTTTAATAGTTTTTCTCTGTATTCTCTGGTTGATATGATTAAATTTTTCATGACGTAATCTCCTTATGCAATTATAATATTGATTTGCTCACCGTATTTTTTTAGTGTTTCATCATCAATGCCGCTATCTGTTACTATTATATCAATATCCAAAAGTTCACAGTTTTTTTCTATAGAAACTCTGTCAAATTTTGAATGGTCAGCAAGTAATATGCACTTTGCGGCACTGCGTATAATTTTATTTTGCAGATTGTTGTGCATAGGATATGGATTTGTAATTCCATTTTCAATTGAAATTCCGCTTGCACCAATTATTGCCACATCTGCTTTTACAGAAGAAACAAAGTTCTCTGCGTGTTGACCAAGAAATCCGTTTGAATCAGGAAAATAATAACCGCCACTGCAGTACAGAATGTGATTTTTGCTTTTTGTTATAATATTTGCAATTTCGAGATTTGTTGTGTAACAGGTCAGTTTCAGGTTTTCATCCAAATATTTTGCACATTCAACGGCTGTTGAACTGTTGTCAAAAATCACCGACTGACCATAAGAAAGCAGTGATGCAGCTTTCTTTCCTATTGCTCTTTTTTCATCTGAATAAAATGTCTGTGCAGCACAGTCCTTTTTCTCTAAAAATACAGCTGCACCTCTCTTTTTATAAATAAATTTCTCATTCTGCAGAAAATCAAGGTCACGATGAATTGTCATTTCTGAAACATTAAGCATTTGTGCAAGTGATTTTATCGTTACTTCACCGTACTTTTCCACAACCATAATAATATCTTGTTGTCTTGTATTCATACTGTCTCCTTCTAACAACCTTTAAGTCTTCATACAAAGACTTTAATGCAGGTTATATTTTTTAACTTCTGATATCAAGCATTTCCTTTTTCCTGATTCTTCTTGCAAATAATTATATCACACATTTATAACAATGTCAACAAAAAATGTTAAATAGTAAAAAGCCCACCCATAATACTTATGAGTGAGCTTTTAAATCATTTTACCTTCTCCGTTTCCGACAACATATTCTCAATAAATATCCCATAACCCCTTGTTGGATCATTTACAAAAACGTGTGTCACAGCGCCCACGAGTTTGTCATTTTGCAGAATGGGCGAGCCGCTCACGAGTGATGTCAATAGGGGACAACATATTGACATGGAATTTATATTTCTTTCAGATTAACCTTAAAAACTTCCGCACCACGGGTAGCGTTTTCATATCCTTTTGTTGCAATGATGTACAGATACCCGTCATATTCACAGGCAGCAGGATAATGCATCGCACCCCGCATATCGATGTCTGTGTCATAAATATCTAATCGTTTTGAAAATTTTATACTTTTGTCTTCTGTAAAATAAACCGAAAGTTTGTTGCGGTTGAACTTATCTGTATTTGCAACCAAGTAATGTCGTCCGTCTTTTAAAGTGCCGCAATATATTTTTGAAGAAACACAAGGAATATCGTGAGCATATACATCACTCCAGGTTTCTCCGTAGTCATTGGAAATATAAACCAAAGGAACATTTCTTTTGTCATCTCTGCAAAACACATACAGGATATCTTCGGCGCATATAACAGAGATTTCCGGATGAACAAGTTCCGCACCTCCGGGAAGGATTCCATTTTGTGCGATTTTCACCGGACGCCACTCGGCATCGATTTTTCCGCTGTCGGAAACAAGGACAGCAGGAGTGTTTGGAAAGCCATCCAATTCTCCTATTCTTCCGGGGAGCATAAGTTTTCCATTAGGCAAAGCCACAACATTTGTATTAAGCTTGAACGGAACAGGTTTTGACCATAGCAATTCAAACTTGTCTCTTTCGGTGTTGAAGACATATAAATCAAGAGAATGTATATGATCAGGGGCAACCATTTGATTAACCAACATATATAATTTATCATCACATATTCCATAAACCGGTGGACAATACATAATCTTTTCACTTTTATCATCGC
>JAFQNU010000191.1 GCA_017420825.1 Clostridia bacterium | reverse complement strand
GTTGGTAGTGGCTTGGAACGACAAACGTTGCTTGACGTTGGCGTGGATAGAGCAGACTTTTTTATTGCGAATACTTCTCGTGATGAAATGAATATACTTTGTTGCGTTTTAGCACGTAAACTAGGCGCAAAGCGCACTATAGCACGTGTTCGTGACCCTGAATATTTTAAGGAAATGGAAAATATGCGTGCAGATTTAGGCTTGGATTTTGCATTTAATCCCGAACTAAATACTGCTGTGGAAATTTCCCAAGTGCTCAAATTTCCGTCTGCAAAAAACGTGGAAAACTTTGCGGGTGGCAGAGCGAGAATGGTAGAGTTTGATATCCTTGAAGGTAACCCTATTATAGGTAAATCTTTAAAAGACATATCCAAAGAATACGGTAATAAACTGTTGTTTGGTATGGTGTGTCGTGGCGATAAAATATTTACACCACACGGTGATTTTGTTCTTGAACAAGGCGACGTAGTATATATAATAGCGTCAGAATTAGAACTTATTTCATTCTGTAAAAAAATCAAGATATTTAAGCCCCGTGCAAAATCTGTATTTATAATCGGTGGCGGAAAAATTGCGTATTATCTAGCAAAAGAACTGTTGTCTTCAGGCGTTGCTGTAAAGATAGTGGAAAATATAAAAGAACGTGCAGAAGAACTTAGTGAACTTTTGCCGTCTGCGACTGTACTCTTAGGCGACGGAACAGACCAAGAATTACTTGACGAAGAAAGTTTAAAAGATGCAGATGCGTGTGTAACCCTTACGGGTATGGATGAAGAAAACGTTATCATATCGCTTTACGCAAAGCAATGTGGCGTTGACAAGATAATAACAAAGGTCGATAGACCGTCCGTGCTAAATATGGTTAAGATGTTAGGGCTTGATACGGTTGTGTCGCCAAGAATAGTAATCGCAAACGATATAGTAAGGTTTGTTCGTGCAAACCAAGTCGTCGGTGGAGATGGTATTAATACTCTATACCGCATTCATGAACAGGCAGAAGCGATTGAGTTTACCGTTGGTGAAAATTTTACCGCTAAAGATACTTCGCTTAAGAATCTTTCTATAAAAGAAAACGTGCTTATCGGTGGTATAGTTCGTGGCAATGAGTTTATACTTCCGAGCGGTGATAGCAAAATAAAAGTTAATGATAGAGTAATTATAGTCACGACGGAAAAACAGTTGACTGAACTTTCGGAGATTTTAAGATAAAAAATGAATTATAAAATGGTGTTAAACATTCTTGGTAAGACAATGTTGATAGAAGCGATATTATTGCTTTTTCCATTCCAAATCCGCTTGCAAGACAGTTTAATAAAGTTTTTCTTCTTTGAGCAAATGCCGCTTTTACAATTTTAAAAAATAATTTTTCATTTTTTACCTTTACTCTCGGTTCTTCACAAACATGCATACATACAACGGCAGAGTCAACCTTTGGTGTAGGATAAAAGCTTGATGCAGGTACTTTACAAATTATTTCGGGAACAGTATAATAGTTACACAATACAGTTATTGCACCATATTCCTTTGTACCTGGCTTTGCGCAAAACCTCTCGGCAACCTCTTTTTGCACCATAACCACTATATTTGCAATATCATACCCTCCCTCAAGCAACGATGTTACTATTGGAGTTGTTATATAATACGGAAGATTTGCCGCAACACTTACTTTTTTTGAATTAAATTCCTCACAAAGCATTTTTTTCACATTTAGCTTCATGAAATCCTCATTTATAATCTTAACATTTTTACATTCCTCAAGAGTATATGACAAAACAGGTAAGAGTGTCTTATCTATTTCAACAGATATTACCTTTTCAAAATTTTTTGACAGCTCTTTTGTCAACACCCCGAAGCCCGGTCCTATTTCCAATACACCTTCAGTACCTGATGCCGCTTCGCATATTTTATCAAGCACTGCTGAATCGAGCAGAAAATTCTGCCCCAATCCCTTTGAAAAATCAAATCCGAACATCTGACATAAATCCCTGATTGTTTTTACTGATGTTAATTCCATATCCATACCCTCTATATTAAACAGGGTGCTTTGAAGCACCCTGTTTTATCATTTAGTTCAAAATATAAACTGTTGCACTTTTTCTTCCAAACCTTCTGCATTCAGCACTTGTGCTAAAGCACAAATCAACTTTCTTTCCTTTTATAGCTCCGCCGGTATCGCCTGCAATACAGTAGCCATATACCCATGACTTACCGCCGTCAGATGACTCTATATAAAGCTTTGTTCCAAGCGGAATAACTCTCGGGTCAACTGCAACAACACCGTACTTAGGCGTTAAACCGTATGCCGTCTTTGTATTACCGCCGTTTTCTGCAAGTGACGCACTGTATGCAGTAGCAGTTACATCAAATTTTTTGGAGTATGAAAAACCTGCTTTTTTCCCTCCGTTTGAAGCAGTACTGCCTGCTGATGATTTTGCCTTTGCTTCGGCTGTTACTTTTTTAGTTCCTACATGAATAACCTTTGTAACAGGTTCTTTTACAACGGTATCTGAAACAACCTCTCTTGAAATTTCCTCACCGTTTTTCTTTCTTACAGTATAAGTAATTTCACGTTGTCCTTCTTCTCCCTCTGTAACAACTTTTGTTGTTCCAGATTTCATTGAGCTTTTATTTATTTTTTTCGTTTCAAATGCAATCGCTTTGGTTTCGGTAACAGTTTCGGTTATATATCTGTCAACTGTTATAGACATACCATCACTTATGATTTCTTCTGACGCAGGAGTAACAACATCCTCTCCTGCTAATTCTACACCAAGCTCCGAAAGAGCATCTCCAACGGTTTTTCTTGTTGTGATTGCAAACTCAACCTTACCGTCGGCACTTAATTCTACTTTTCTACCCTTGCGTATAATTATAATATCATCATCAAAAATTTCTTCCTCATTGTCCTTATTGACAATATCATTCTCGCCGATCTCTATCTGTTTTTCTTCAAAAAATTCGGCAACTGTTGTTTTTCTTGTATTGTACTGCTTTTCATCATTAATGTCATTCACCTCGTCCACAACTACCAGTGAGACACTTTTCATTGCTGCGTCAAACACAACACCCATTGTTATAGTTGCCACAGCTATCGCAAGCAACAATACAGGAATTACACGCTTAAAGCTTTTGGGGTAGATCAGCTTTTTTGCTAAACTCATTTTTATGACCATTCCTTCCTGCGTATATAACGCATTTTATCAGGCTGAAAAATTTAATCTGATTTTTATCTTTATATATACACAAAAATCAAAACCGAAAAAACAATTCAGACTTTTCTACCGCCTATCCTTTCTTGCTACGGGCTTTATTATATACTTTTCCACCCCCTTTTGTCAACGAATCTGTTACAAAGTTGTTACATCTAACTAAATTTTGCGGTATGATTTCATATAAATTAGCCCATTTTTTATACAAAATTACCACATTCTTTATAATTATATGCATGTCCATATTATTTAAGAACAGCCTATTTTGTCGCATTTTTGGGGTTAATTATTGTTTTTTATATGTATAAATTTAATTTTTCAAGGGAATATTATCCATATAAAACAAGCCGTAAATTGCTACAAAATTGTTAAAAGGAAGTGTAATTTTTGTAATGAAAAATCTATCCAAACAGGTCGTTATATTAGACAGTATTTCGTCTCCGTATATACATCAGGCAATTATCATATTAAAAAGCTATCCACCGGGTCAGCATGACAAAATTATAGCCGAAGCCGAGAGAATTGTCTCCTCCTACTTTGACAGAAGAGCTCCTGACACAAATGCCTGCTCTGATAATAAAATTCTCAAATCAGCGGTTATATTTTTGAGCATTGCCTTATTCGTAAGCTCCTATTTTGCATTTATTAAATAGGAAAAAAATTCAGGATATGCCCTCATTCGGCATATCCTGAATTTTTTATGTTATTTTCCCTTATAAATTCTCTTATTTCCTCTTCTGCATTTTCTACTTCCTTTAAAAGCTCAGCAGGGGTAATCCTTTGTGCACCGCTCCCGAAAATTATCATCTGTTCAAGTCCGTCAGAGGTTGCAACACTCACATTGTAATTCTTGCTTAATTCATGAGATGTTTTTTCGATATATGAGTCGGCAGTTTCAGCCTCTTTGGTATATACAATTGATATACCGTCGGTTTTTTCAACCTCCCTGTCTGCACCCTTCACCTTATATGCATCAAAGACTACTATTACCTCTGTATCTCTCATAACCTTGTAATTACACATCTTCGATATTAATACCGCTCTTGCATCATCAAGATTTTGCTCTGATAGCCTTTTTAGAATTTCCCATGAATGAATTATATTATATCCGTCTATTAAAAGGTATTTGGGTAATATTTTAACAGGCTTTGGCTTATACGGCTTATCTTCTTTTCGTGTTTTTAATGCTACATGAGTTTTCTGCTTTACCTTACCGTATGTCATTTCGAAAATTCTCAACAACTCTTTATCATCTGCAACTATTTTTGAAGGTTCTCTTTTTACTTGCGTTTCTTCATATTTTATTGCGTTCTTTCTAAGAGGAATATGCATATAGTCAAAGACCTTATTCCACTTAACATTAAAACCACTGCCATGTGAGCAAAATACAGAGTCCGCTGTATTTTCAATATCACTCTCACAATCATAACCGATACTTTCGCAAACCTTATCGGTATTCACACATTCCTCATAGCCATAAAACTGCAGATTAAACCTGCCTGTTCCTCTTGTATATGCGATAACTTCATTGTGATAATCCCTTAATGCTTCAACAGGGCCTCTGCCATCTATAACACAAGTTTTTCCATCACTTTCGGGAGGGTTAAATTCAGCACCCATTAACTGCAGGTCGGTCATTGCTCTGCCTGTTGACTCCATAGGAATTTCTAGCACAAAGCTATACCATGGTTCGAGCAATATATTTTTTGCCTGCATTAGTCCCTGTCTTATTGCACGATAGGTTGCTTCCCTGAAGTCTCCGCCCTCGGTGTGTTTTAAGTGTGCCTTTCCGTTTATGACAGTTATTCTCATGTCGGTTATATGTGAGCCTGTCAGAACTCCCGTATGTTTTTTCTCTTTTAAGTGGGTATAAATAAGCCTTTTCCAGTTTTTATCAAGCACATCATCAGGACAGTCAACACAAAATTCCAAGCCACTGCCACGCTCTGTCGGTTCCATAAGCAAATGAACCTCTGCATAGTGCTTCAACGGTTCATAATGACCAACTCCCTCAACTGTGTTTGCAATTGTTTCCTTATATATAATGCTTCCATTCTCAAATTCTACGCAGAGCCCAAACCTTTCCGATAAAATCCTTTTTATGACCTCTAACTGAACTCTTCCCATTATTCTGATGTTAATTTTCTGCTTTGATTCTATCCAGTCAACATGAAGCTTTGTTTCTTCCTCCTCCAGCCTTTTAAACACCGAAAGCGCTGAATGTGCATCATATCCATCAGGTAGCTTTATTGAATAGGAAAAAACCGGCTCACTTTTTAAATCATCACTGTCCGTCTCCTTCCCAAGACCTCCGCCCGGATAGGTGCTGTTTAGTCCTGTTACAGCACAAACACTCCCTGGATAAACCTCACCTACACTCTCATATCTTTCTCCCGAATAAATTCTTATCTCTGTAACTTTTTCTGAATTGTTACCTATATTAATAATATCTCTGACCTTTAATCCTGCTCCTGTAATTTTCATATGAGTAAGACGCTTGCCTTTATCGTCAGCAGAAATTTTATAAACCCTTGCCCCAAATTCGTCCGAATATCTTATATTTTGAGTGTATCGGTTAATTCCGTGCAAAAACTCTGCCACACCCTCATTTTTTAGTGCCGAACCGAAATAACATGGAATAATCTTACGCATACCTATTCCCTGTGCTATCATTTCATCGCTTACATTTCCACCGCTTGCAAAGCTTTCTAATATTTCCTCATCACACATAGCAATTTCTTCTAAAATATCGTCACGTTCACAGGTAAAGTCTACAGCCGAATCAGACAAATACTTTCTTATTTCACCTATTAGCTGCTCTTTTCCTGAATTTTCAAGGTCGGTCTTGTTTACAAATATAAATGTCGGAATATTATGTGCCGAAATCATTTTCCAAAGTGTTCTTGTGTGGCTTTGCACACCGTCTGACGCACTTATAACTAAAATTGCATAGTCAAGCACTGCAAGCGTACGCTCTGCCTCTGCACAAAAATCAACATGCCCTGGTGTATCAATAAGAGTAAATTCACAATCCGCAAGACAAATCTGTGCCTGCTTTGAGAATATTGTAATTCCTCTTTCACGCTCTATTGTGTCGGTGTCTAAAAAAGCATCCTTATGGTCAACCCTTCCCAGCCTTTTTATCTCACCTGCATTATATAATAACCCCTCGGATAAGGTGGTCTTGCCCGAATCAACATGGGCAAGTATTCCTATAACAAGTCTCTTCATTTTCATTTCTCTCTTTTTATTGATATAACTATAGTATAGCATAAAATATGATTTTATCAACCGTTATTTTGTGAATATAAGTCGTTTTTCTCTTAAAAAAGAGCAATTTCCCAAAAAAATACATGTTTTTTTATAAAAAGTGGTAAAATTTATAGAAAAACCCTTGACAAAACCTACTTTTTTGTATAGAATAATTCCATAGGGTTTAATCAGACACGAACAAACCTAAAAAATAAATTTTAAACAGGAGGAAGCATTTATGAACAAGACAGAATTAATCGCAGCTGTTGCAGAGCAGGCTGCACTTTCAAAGAAAGATGCTGACAAAGCAGTTTCAGCAGTATTCGCTGCAATCACAAACGCACTAGCAGAGGGTGACAAGGTTCAGTTAGTAG
>JAFQNU010000025.1 GCA_017420825.1 Clostridia bacterium | reverse complement strand
TTAAATGACAGAACTCTCGTTCCTATTAGATGTATTTCCGAGCTTTTTGGTGCTGATGTTAACTGGGACGATAAAACAAGGACTGTGAATATTGATTACACTCCTTTGTTTAACGAAGCTCCCGAAGAAGGCTCATGCGAGCAGTATTCAGCATATACACTTTCGATGAGCGAAATGTATGATACATATCGTGATTATTGCTTTTCTCAAAAGAGAATTACCAAAGCTGAAATTGAGCTTGAAAACGGTGGTATTATAAAGCTTGATTTATACAAAGATATCGCACCGATATCTGTAAATAATTTTATTCATCTTGCTGTTTCGGGTGCATTTGAAGGAAAAATATTTCACAGAGTAATTAACGATTTTGTCATTCAGGGCGGTGCTTTTGATGTAGACGGTAATCAATCCGAAGCAAATCCGATTATGGGTGAATTTATAATGAACGGTTCATTTAACTTGATTCCACACAAACGTGGAGCTATATCTATGGCAAGAACCAACGAACCAAACTCTGCCTCCAATCAATTTTTCATCGTACATAAAGATGCAGACAACCTAAACGGAGCCTATGCGGCTTTTGGTGTAGTCTCTGAAGGTATGGAATACGTTGATGAAATAGCAATAAGTGAAACTGATGAAAACGATAAACCCATTCAAAATCATGTAATTAAATCCGTCAAAATAACACAGTACTAAAAAAGAAATCAGTATCGCCCCTATTATGGCGATACTGATTTTTTATTTTATTTCATAGTCGACAGCAACACGGTCAACAACCACGCTTTTTACAAAATCACGAACTTTCTGATGTTCAGGGTGTGTGTCGTAGGTTTTTAAATCATCAAAACTTTCAAATGATGTAATTAAAATAACCTCATATTCACCGCCGTTTTCGTTAATTCCAACCTCTAAAAATTTGATTTCTTCAATTTTCCCAACCAATGCACACAATCTGTTTTTTATCTCCTGTGCATTCTCTGCTTTGTTCTCCTGCTTTAGTTTCCATGTCACCACATGTCTAATCATTTACTTCTTCCTCCTCATCACCATCATCAAACAATGCTTTTGCAAAATCATAAGGGTTAAATTCCTGTAAATCCTCAATTTTTTCTCCGACACCAACAAACTTGACACTCAAATGCTGTTCTCTTGAAATAGGCACAACAACTCCGCCCTTTGCGGTTCCGTCAAGCTTTGTTAAAATTATACCCGTTATTTCTGCCGCCTCGGAAAATAGCTTTGCCTGACTAAGTGCATTCTGTCCTGTCGAGGCGTCAAGTACAAGCAAAATTTCCTTTGATGCATTAGGAATTTCTCTCTCTATAACTCTTGAAATCTTATTAAGCTCTGCCATAAGATTTTTTTTGTTATGAAGTCTGCCTGCAGTATCACAGATAAGGATTTCCGCCCCTCTTGCCTTCGCCGCATTACATGCATCAAAAACAACCGCCGCCGGATCACTTCCCTCTGCCTGCTTAATAATATCACACTCACATCTTTTAGCCCATATATCAAGCTGGTCAATGGCCGCTGCTCTAAAGGTATCAGCCGCCGCCAACAGTACCTTTTTACCCTGCGACTTATAAAATGAAGCAAGCTTTCCTATTGATGTTGTCTTTCCTACACCGTTTACACCAATTACAAGTATAATTGACGGTGTTGATTCGAGATGCATTTGGCTATCCTGCTCTGTAAGTATTTCACCGATTATGCTTTTTAATTCGTCCTTTACATCATTTCCGTCTGTTAGTCTTTTGCTCTTTGTTCTGTCTCTTAGCTCTTCAATTATATATTCTGTTGTTTCAACACCCATATCAGATAAAATCAATGCATCTTCAAGCTCTTCAAAAAATTCCTCATCAACCTTCACAAAAACCTTAAAAACATTATTAACCTGTTCGGATATTGTCTCTCTTGTCTTTGTAAGGCTGTTTTTTAGTTTTTGAAAAAATCCCATATTATTCCTTTCCTTTCTGCAGTTATTTTCCGAGCATACTGTCCTCTACCTCATCTATCTGCAATGATAAAAGCTTTGACACGCCCTTTTCCTGCATGGTAACACCATACATAATATTTGCCGCTTCCATTGTACCCCTTCTGTGAGTGATTACAATAAATTGAGTTTCACTCAGATAATTTTTAAGATAAGTTGCAAAACGAGCCACATTTACATCGTCCAATGCTGCATCTATCTCATCTAAGAAGCAGAACGGAGTAGGCTTAACCTCTAATATAGCAAACAGCAATGCAATTGCAATAAATGACTTTTCACCGCCTGAGTAGAGGTTGATGTTTTGCAGTCCCTTGCCTGGAAGCTGTACCTCTATCTCAATTCCGCTTTCCATGATGTCATCAGGGTCAGACAAATACAACCGTCCTCTTCCTCCACCAAAAAGCTCATTGAATACTCTTGAAAACGCCTTATTAATTTCCTCAAACTGCTTTTGGAAATGCTCCTCCATAAGCTCTTGCATTGACTCAATAACCTTATTCAGATTTTCCTGTGATTCCTCAAGATCTGTCTTTTGCTTACTCAGAAAATCGTATCTTTCCTTACAGGTTACATACTCCTCTATTGCATCAACATTAACACTTCCCAAGGCTTTGATTTTTCCTTTTAATTCGGCAACTCTCTGCTTTGCGGCACCAACATCCTCTATTTCATTTTTTATCTCCTCGGCTGTTGTTTGGGTAAGTTCATATTCATCCCACAACCTTGTTATAATATTTTCTGAGTCAGTCTCATATTTTAACTGCTTAGCCTCTGCCTTTGAAAGCTCTTGTTGTAAAGTCATTAGTCTGTCCGTCAATTCCTTATTGCTGTTTGTAATACCTTTTAGTCCCTCAACAACAGCCTGCTTTTCCTTTTCAATTCTTTCAATATCAGCTTTTATTTTATCTGAGGTTTCTTTAATTTGCTCTATTTCCTCATTCTTAGCTTTAATCTGTGCTTCAAGCTGAATATTTTTCTCACACAACTCCTGTTTATCGGACAGTTTGTTTTGTATCGCCTTTGCATTTTCATCATTTGATACACGTAAATCTTCTATTGATTTATTGATATTTAATATCTCATTTTCAATTGTTTTCAGACGAAGTGTTTCGTCCATAAGCTTATTTGCTCTTTCGTCCTTTTCCCTTGATGCAGCTTCAAATTCTTCTTCCTTTTCCTTTATCTGGGCATTTAACGTTTCAATACTTCTCTCCAAAACTCTTGCATCATTTATAAGCTTTGCAACCTCATCAGCAGACGAAGATAATTGTGCATCAATCTGTGCAAGCTCATCACTCAAGCTCTTTTCAGAGCTATCCGAGCTTGACAATACACCCTTCAAATGCTCAAGATTATTTTTTGCAACAAGTATTTCATTCTCATACTCTCTCAACAGAGGATTATAATTTTCAAGCTGAGACTTAAGATTATTTATGTCATCATCTGCTGTTTCTATCTCCTTTGTGAGCTTTTTTATGTCAAGAGTAATGGCTGTAATTTGCTCACCAAGAGCTTTAATTTCTGCCGAACGTGACAAAAATCCGCTTGATTTATTAACACTACCTCCTGATATTGAACCACCTGCATTTAAAAGTTCTCCGTCAAGAGTTACTATTTTAAATCTATATCCGAACTGCTTGGCACATTCAACTGCATTATCCATATTATCAATAACGAC
>JAFQNU010000190.1 GCA_017420825.1 Clostridia bacterium | reverse complement strand
TGCCAAGTGTAAAAAACAAGAAAACCGAGGATAATAAAATTGACGGTTTAAAGCTTAATGAAAACGAGAAAGTTTTATTTATAGCAAAGAAAAACTCATATGTTTCAATGGTGTTTGCTGGATATTTGATTGTAGGTATTCTGTTGGTTTTTTTGGGGATAGCAGCTTTTTTTGAGAGTGGCGTTGAACAATTATACTCTAACTTTTCTGAGACTTCAATTTTCTTATTAAGAATTGGTGCTTTTATTGGAGGTATATTAATAATTCGTGGATATTCTGTGTATATGCCTATTGATAAGCAATCAAAATTTGATATGCTTGTAGCAACTGATAAAAGAATATTTTATAATAAGACATCAGAGGATTTACAATTGAAAGAAATACTTCCAAATACAATTAAGAATGTATTTGTAAAAAGAAATAGTAATTCACTTTCAAAGGTATTGGTTATAGAAACCGAAAATGAAATTATAACTTTTCCCTGCTTTGATGATGTTGATAATTTGAATAACATATTGAATTCGATTTTTAAAGCTAAAAACTGTAGCATCTAAACCATTCGGCTCTTACAGAAAAAAGCGTACTGAATTTTTTCAGTACGCTTTTTTCATCGATATAAATTTCTGACGGAATTTGATATATGTACTTTGTACGAGATATATCTTCGATGCGATATGTTGCCTTACGGCAACGAGAAAAGGAATTTATATCATATCGCATTTTGAGTGAAGCGAAAAACATATCGAATTTGCAAAGCAAATATATCGAGCAAGCGAAGCTTGCATATCGCCTAAACCACTTGCATCTAAATTATTCTACTTTACCAGAAAAAAATCCTTTTTAGAATATCAACCTTTTTATCATACCTTCACTATCAAACGAATATCCTGCAGTTTGAAGCGGAAAGCTCATCTCTTCCTCATAATACCATGGGTCTTTGTCATGAATAGGATTTTTTATTACATGGAACTGTTGTGCAGGCATATATCCCTGTGCGAGGAGAAATGCTTTTTTTCCGTCGCTGTTTTCACATATGTCCACCACCATAACAACATGCCCCGGACTTCCGCCCTTTAAAATAACATCACCGACATTCATTTCTGAGAGTGCAATGGTTTCCGCCTCATATTTTTCCATGGAATAAGTACCTGCATAGCTGAATACTATTCTCAGATACTTCACAAAGCTATCATAAGAGTCATCATATTCCGCACTCTTTTTCCACCTTGTTCCACTGTCATCTGCGACTACCCTGTACCCTTCTCTCCACTTTGAATATTCACATAAAAATCCGTCGGTAAAATGAAATGCAATTTTGTCTGCTTGTCCGATATTCCAATAATACTCTGCATAAACTCTCATAACCGAATCTGCACACTGCTGTAAGTCCTCGTTTTCAATCGGTAAATCAAACACTGCTGCATGACCACTCTGATTTGACTTTTCTCTGCCATCGTACAACAACACAGACAAGCCGTCCTCTTTCATTTTATAATTTCTCAAAAATTGTGTTAAGCTTCCGGCATCGGCTGATAATCTGATATATCCGCCAGGCGGTAATATCCTTGTCTCCAATGTATTACCCATTGAATTAACAATATTCCTCTTCACTCTTATATCTTCTTGTTTTTTGCCTTCACAGCTACATAAATAAATCATCATACTAAGTAACATAAATAAAATAAGTGTTTTTTTCATGGATATTCCACCTTTCCAGATATATTTACAATCTTATTTTAACACATTTTATGATATATTTCAATATTAGTTAAAGCCTTTTGTTTTTAAATTGTCATAGCTGATTTTAAGGCTATCAAACGGATTTCCCTCACAGGTATCCTGTTCAACCATTGCCCACAATGCTCCTGCCTCCTCTGAAGCCTTTATAATCTCGTCCCAGTCAAGGTTTCCTACCATTACCTCTGCCATCTGCTGCTTATTACCTCGCTCTATTTTTAAGTCTTTAAAATGAATAACAATTGCTCTTTTTCCAAGCTTCCTTATAAATTCAGCCGGATTAATTCCTGCAAAAGCAAGCCAATAAACATCTACTATAAAGTCGAACTCACCGTTTTCAATAAAATAATCCATTAAATACTGACCGTTTGCAAGCTTTATGAACTCAACAGCATGGTTATGATATGCAAATGATATTCCGTTCTTTTTAAATTCCGTATTTATTCTGTTCATATTCTTTACAAACTCAACAACATACTCTTCTGTAAAATCATCCCAAAGTCCTGGCATTGCTCCCAATCCCGCAATAGTACATCCGGTCTTTTTATGAAAATCTATTGACCATTCAAGCTTATTCAAATATTCGTCCATGCTTCTGTGAGTACATACTGCTGTAATTTTATATTTATCACATATTTCTCTTATATCCTCTGCCTCAATCTCCCCTATTCCCGATAACTGAACAGCCTTATATCCCATATCTGACAGTTTCTTAAGGCTTAAATCAAAATCTTCCTTTGTCTTTACATAATCTCTCACAGTATATAATTGTGCTCCTATTCTCTTATCCATAATACTACCTCCAAAACATTTTTTTATATAATTATAAAACAAAACAAACATATTTACAATACTAATATTGTGAAAATAATTGCAAATCTTGTTGTTATATCTCTTTTAACAAAAAGAGTTGCAGTAATTGACATAATTATTAAAATATGCTATAATCAAATTAATTGATAAAAATATTCTTTTATTGACATAGAGAGAGGTAACAAGCTATGCACAGTATTATCATAAGCCGTATATATGCCTTTATTACAATGCTGTTTACTGCATTGCCAAAGAGCATTTTATGGAAAAAATTTATAAAACTGTATGAATGTATCTCATCAGCATTCAAAAGTTCGTTTATTGCAAAACGTTTCACCTCTGACAGCAAAGAAGCTCCATTGGTGGTAACAATTTGCAGATTTCCTTTTTGGATAATAGAAACTATATCACAAAAAATATCACCATACTATAACAAGGCAATCAAAAAAAGTGTAATAACTAATCTGTGTTCTGAATATTTCCACTGCTTTGTGGCTCTTAATACGAGATTTTTTGGTTCCTTTGCAATAGGCGGTGGTCTTGGTTATTTCATTCTTCGACTAATATCGGGTAATTACAGCATCAAGGCTCTGTGTTTAGCTGTTATTGGTGCATTATTGTATTATATTAATTGTAATATAACAGAATTTTTTAACAGCAGTAGGCTTATTGGTTTTTTAAAAAAAGCTTTGTGCTTTTCTGACTTGGACTTTAATTTTTTTGACAAAAACCGAACAGCAAAAAAATCCCCGACAGTATTTGCTTTCATTCTTGGAATAATCTGTGGGATAATGGCATCAAAGGCGTTAATTTTACTGCCACTTATACCATGTGCTTTATTTGGATTGTTTTTAGTTCTTGCCTACCCCATTGCAGGCATATATATCTGTGCCTTTTCTGCACCGTTTATACCAACAATGGTGCTTGCAATGCTGTGCCTTTTGACAACTGCATCTTCGATTTTACAAAAACTGACCATGCCCGATTACAAGTGGAAAACAGGTGGCACAGGTACTGCAATCCTTTTGCTTCTTGGTATTTTATTTATATCAAGCGTTCTCAGCTTTGCACCTGTTAAGAGTCTTATGGTATGGGCTATGTACTTCGTATTTTTTATCTTCTATTTTGTGATTATAAACACAGTGAACACAAAAGAACAGCTTATGGCATTACTAAAGCTGTTTGTTATTTCAGGTGCAATTGTGGCTCTTTATGGTGTTATTCAATATGTTTTCAAGCTTGACACACAAAATGCCTGGATTGACCAATCTATGTTTGCTGAAGCAACAATGCGTGCATATTCTACTCTTGAAAATCCGAATGTTTTAGGAGAATACTTGCTTTTAATTCTACCGCTTGCGGCAGTTTTTGCACTAAACATTAAGACTCCGCTTTCAAAAATAACATATATCGGTATCTTCCTGATCAGTGCCCTGTGTCTTGTTTTTACACAGTCACGAGGCTGTTGGCTTGGTTTTATATTAAGTGTTGCAATTTTTGTGACCTTCAGGAATGGAAAACTGTGGTGTCTGCTCCCGTTTGCAGTTTTAGCACTTCCATTCATTCTGCCCGACACTATTATGAACAGACTTTTGAGTATTGGTGATATGGGAGACTCTTCAACCTCCTACCGTGTTTATATATGGTATGGAACTACTGCTATGCTTAGAAACTTCTGGGTAGGCGGTATAGGAATGGGAGAAGGTGCATTTGCCGCTGTCTATCCCTTCTACTCATATAACGCAATTATTGCACCTCATTCACACAATCTGTTTTTACAATTGACCGTTGAAGCAGGCATTGGTGCATTGATTTTATTTATCAGTATAATGGTATGCTATTTCAGAAACTGTTCAAATATATGTGTGAAAAATGGTAAAACTACTTATAATTATATGTTGTCCCTTGCTCTTGCATCAGGTGTTGCCGGTTTCTTATTACAAAGTATGTTTGATTACACCTTCTATAACTACAGAGTTATGGCAATGTTTATGATGTATTTAGCTTTCGGAGCTGCATTAAAATATGTATCAATAAAGGAGAGTAATACAAAATGATAAAAGTTATTGAGGTTTCTTCAGACAGCAACATAGGCGGTGCAGGAAAGTGCCTTTTAACCTATCTTGAGAATTATAACAAAAATGAATTTGACGTGTCAGTGGTATTACCTGTTGACAGTTTGCTGAAGCCGATGGTGGAAAACTTAGGTGTAAAGGTTTATGAGGTTGACGGAATTGGTGAAAAATCACTTGACATAAAATCAATATCTGTTCTGAAAAAATTATTTAAAGAACTAAAACCCGATATTGTACACACTCATGCAAGTATGTCTGCACGAATTGCTGCAAAGCTTGCAGGCAGCAAGGTGGTATATACAAGACACAGTGTATTCCCTCCCTCTCCCTATATATCAAAAGGGCTTGGAAAGCTGATAAACGGCGCAGTAAATAATTATTTTTCTGACGAGATAATCGCAGTTGCACAGGCTGCAATGGATAATATCACAGCAACAGGCGTAAGTGAAAAAAAAATA
>JAFQNU010000024.1 GCA_017420825.1 Clostridia bacterium | reverse complement strand
GTGCATACTGCAGGCAGAATATGAACGCCCCTTATAACACAGAGTTAACGGCATTTACGCATAACTGTTTGGACAAAATATCGCATATCATCCATCGCGTGGTCGTTTGCCTTAATCACCGTATCCTCTACTGCTGTACTGTCCCAACAGTAAGCACCAAACTCTCTGATAATATCCGAACAGGAATTATCAAAGCTCAGACGCTGTGAGGCAAGCATAGCACCGCAAAGACGAATACCATCCAATACAGAATTATCAGCCTTCTTCACGATAAATTTACCATAACGTCTGATTGTTGCAATGAAGCTTGCTGCCGACGGGTCGATAATAACATATCTTATGTTATAGTCACCGGCAAGCTCACAGAGTTTATTGTAATACTCTTCATCGGTAAGCTGGTGAAGGCTTTTCCGACTGTCGTAGTAAAACTCCTTTACTCTGTGAGCACAGCTTCCTTGCTTGTACCACAATCCCATAGATGTAGGATTAACCGTACCGTAATCGATTGAAATGTAATACTCTCCCCCAATAACCGGCTTAAAGCTCTTAACATGGTTCCCCATAGAGAACATTGGATATACAAGTCCCTCTGCAGCAGCCCATTGTCCGAGAATAAAACGGTCGTAATATACCGAGCCCGAATATTCTTTTTTAAGATTCTGAACAAATTCCTTGCTGTTAAAAGGGTTATCATCAATAACATAATGCTGAAGATAAATATCTGCATCACTATCCAAAAATTTTTTAAACCAGTGATTAGGTGAATCAGGATTACAAGTCCCGTCAAAAAGGGAGTTTGGTTTATCAAGTCTTGATTTCAGCATAGAAAAAACCTCTTCATTCCATGTGGTTATTTCATCGCCATAACAATACTCAATACCTGCACCCTGAAGTTTCTGAACCTGTGTAACCTTATCTGCTCCAAGGGTATGTACTTTTCTGCCAAACATAGAAACTGTGTTGTCGGTTGAAATTGAGCCAACAAGCTCCTTTCCCCATATGTTTCTCATAGGTTCAAGAATGTTTCTGTTTAGTGTCCCTCTTGTATTTCCAAGTAGTACAATCAACCCATTCCCGGTACAATTACAAATTCTTTTTGGAATGAGATAATAATCAAGAAATGTTTTACCGCTTCTTGTAGCTCCTTGTTTCACATTCCATCTGTGATTGGCATATTTCCAATACTCAAGCTGCTTTTCACTGAATTTCATAATAATTCCGATATAACCATACGAATATGTTATATCCGTCCTTTCTTAAAATGTCTTAATTCATAACAGTGTGACATATCAAAAGATATGCTTATGTCAAAACAGCATAATCATTTTATTTCTTCTGATTCATGTAAATCATTGTCGTATGAATCCGCCATAGCATTAATAGACAGAAAAATCTTATCGAGCTTTTCTTGAGTATCGGAAAAATCACTGCCTTTATCGCTCCACTTATCCGGGCACTTGTTTTTAAGCCAGAATTGTAAAGCGGAAGTATCAGCAGGGACCTCCTTAGTAACTGTCACTGTTTCGGTTCCCGTATATTTTTCTGTTTCTTTAACTTCAGTAACAGTCCCGCCAAGAGCTTTTTTTAATAAAGCATCCTCAACCTTGTAATCGGTTATCATTTTCTGATAGATAAGCTCATCACATATCGAGCTGTCTTTATTTATAAGAGCGGTGAATTTCTGACTTGTAATGCCAAGTCTTTTTATAATCTCTTTTTTATCGAGACCGTCACGTGCCATATAGCGGATAAGAAGAAGTAAAATGTCATTATTGTTTGTCAAAATAACAATCACTCCATTTTGCACAACGCTATTCATTTTCGCACAACGGAATTTTTCACGTGATTAATTCGCATTGTGCAACTATTTTGTTAAAAAAATTTCTTAAAATCATGATTTTAGTATATTATACCACATTTTTCGCCTTTTGTCAATACCGCTACGCAACTTTTTTTTATTTTTTCTGTGTTTACAAAATAATTTATAAAAATAGTTGACAAAAATGTATAAATATGTTATTATATT
>JAFQNU010000189.1 GCA_017420825.1 Clostridia bacterium | reverse complement strand
GGAGATAAATATGTTGATTGGATAGGGGTAAGCTGTTATTCTGTTAAATATTTTCGCTCTGAAAGGGATACAGAGTATAAAACAAGCGTGTATTTTATGACAGGTGATTATTCCTGGGCAACCAATAAAATTAAACCTATTATAGAATTCATGGAGAAAAATAATATTAATAAGCCGTTAATGATTAGTGAGGGCGGAGTTGCAACAAACAACGCATATGGCGAGGTGTATGAAAGCTGGACAACGCCAAGATTAAGAAATTATTTGTGGTATCTTATTATGAAGTATCCACAGATAAAAATGGTAAATTACTTTGATGTTATAAGAAAAAATAAGAAGGAAAAATTTAATATTTCTGACTATCCTTATGCAGTAGATATTTTTAATGAAGCCAAAAACAGCGGTGCATATATAACTAAGTATGGTGAAAGTGCAGAATTTGTGTTCCAGCCTGTTAATAAAGCAAACACACTTGTTGCCGAAAACGGAAAGGTACGTTTATATACGTTAGCGCATGTCCCGGAAATTCCGGATTTGCAGGTGAATTACTCAATTGACGGTAAGTGGTATCATGCAGCATTTGAAATACCTTTTGTATGTAATCTTGATATATCAAAATTATCAGACGGAAAACATAAATTAAAAATTTCAACTATAAATAACGAAAAGGAATACTCCTTCTATAAAAAGGGTGATTGCATCCGTTTCGGAGCGCAGCCTGATGATGACATAGTAAACAGAATTACTGTTGAGGTTGATGGTGAAGTGGTTGATTTTGATGACCAGCAACCGATTATAGAGGACGGCAGAACTCTTGTTCCTCTTCGTGCTATTTTTGAAAAGCTTAATGCCGAGGTTATCTGGGACGGGGCAGAGAATACTGTTACAGCGACTAAGGATAATAAGACTATAAAGCTTAAAATAGGTAGCAGTAAGCTGTATGTTAACGGAGAGATAAAAACAATACTTGATGTTCCTGCAAAGATAATAAAATCAAGAACACTTGTACCTGTAAGAGCCATTGCTGAAAGCTTTGACTGTAAGGTTGAATGGGACAGTAAGACGAGAACAGTTATTATAAATTTATAAAAAATTATTGACATTTACATTTGTATGATGTATAATGTAAAAAAAATTGAATAGCAGGGGAGCTTGTTAATCAGGCTGAGAGGAAGTAATTGAGCTTCGACCCTTATACCTGATTTGGATAATGCCAACGTAGGAAGATGTTAATACACTTGTATATAACGAGGTTATCTGTATCAGATAACCTCGTTTTTATATATTACGATATAACACAGGTCCGGACTGTTTTATATAATAACAAAATGAAAGGAAAATTAAAATGATTAAAGAAATGTTAACAAACGTAAGAGAAAAAAGACCATTAGTACATAATATTACAAATTATGTAACAGTAAACGATTGTGCTAATGCACTGCTTGCAATTGGAGCGGCACCAATTATGTCTGATGAAATTGATGATGTATGTGATATAACTGAAATATGCACAGGATTAAATATCAATATAGGAACACTTAATAAAAACACTGTTAAAGCTATGCTTACAGCAGGTACAAAGGCAAAGGAGCTTTTTCATCCTGTTTTGCTGGACCCGGTAGGAGCAGGTGCATCACAAATGCGTACTCAAACAGCCGACTTAATTATAAAAGAAGTTAAACCGACAGTTATAAGAGGAAATATATCAGAGATTAAAGCACTTGCACAGGGGAAGAGTACAACAAAGGGAGTTGATGCAGACATTGCTGATGCGGTGAGTGAAAACAATATTGAAAGTGTGATTTGTTTTGCTAAACAATTTTCAAAGGAAACGGGAGCAGTTATAGTAATAACAGGAGCAATTGATTTGATTGTAAATGAAACAGTTGCGTATTCTGTAACAAATGGTCATCAGATGATGAGTTCAATAACCGGTACAGGCTGTATGCTCAGTGCTATAATGACAGCATTTATATCAGCAAATTCTGAAGATATATTAAAGGCTTGTCTAGCGGCGGTAAGTATGATGGGGGTGTGCGGAGAGAGAGCATATAAGAGATTAACGGAGCATGATGGAAATGCAACATATAGAAATTATATAATAGATGAGCTTTATAATATAACTCCTGAAGAATTAGAAAAAGGAGCAAAATATGAAATACGATAAAAATATAATGAAAATGTATGCTGTAACGGATTCGGGAATTTCAAAAAAACACAGT
>JAFQNU010000188.1 GCA_017420825.1 Clostridia bacterium | reverse complement strand
TAATTCCACTATGTATTTTACCATCTAAAAGCATTTTTGTCAATTATGATTTTAGAATAATAGCCAGTGTATGCGAATAAAATGTAAGACAACTATAAACAGAGGTGATTATTTTGAATATAATATTTTCGGCAATTATTATCCTGTCTCTTGTTACAGCATTTTTCAACGGCAATCTTGAACAAACAGTAACCGCAGGTCTCAATGGTGCGGCAGGCTCTGTTGAGACAGTGTTATCCTTTGCAGGCATAATGTGTATGTGGTCTGGATTTCTAAAGCTGTGCGAGGACGGCGGTGCTATGGAGCTTGTCACAAAGCTAATTCGTCCTGTTACAAAATTACTGTTTCCAAATCTTAAAGCAAGCTCACGTGCAATTGAGAAAATATGTGCGAACATAAGTGCAAACCTTCTTGGTGTAGGCAATGCCGCAACACCTGCAGGAATTGAGGCAATGTCCGAGCTTGACAAGCTTAATAAAACACCCACTGTTTCAAGCGATGAAATGTGTATATTTACCGTAATAAATACTGCAAGCTTACAGCTTGTGCCTACTACAATTATTGCCATGCGTGCCTCTTTTAATTCGCAAAGACCCGATATTATTATGCTCCCGATATGGATAAGCTCAATATGTGCACTTATTTGTGCTGTTACGGCAATGCATCTTATCCTACATTTCCGTAAAAAAAGGAGTGCCATATGAAATACATAATTCCAATAATAATGATTTTAATACTGCTAAAGGCATACAGAAACAAAGTGGCTGTATATTCCTCTTTTTGCGAGGGAGTAGAAAAGGGAATGAAAACTGTAATCGGTATTTTTCCTGTAATACTTGCAATTTCTACAGCAGTGGGAATGATGCGTGAATCAGGGCTTTTGGAGCTTGTTTCATCACTCTTACAACCGCTTACTGACCTTTTTAAAATTCCAACTGAAGTTATTCCGCTTGCACTTCTCCGCCCCGTATCGGGCGGCGGCTCACTTGCACTTTTGAGCGACATTTTAAAAGAATACGGCACCGACACAAAAATCGGCATTGTTGCGTCTGTTATAATGGGTTGTACCGAGACAACCTTTTATACATTAAGTGTATATTTTAAAAATACAAGAGTTAAAAAAAATTCTCTCATTATTCCTGCCGCAGTTTTTGGCGATATTGTTGCAGTTTTAGTCGGTGTGGCTGTCAGTGCGATGGTTACAACGTAAAAATTGTAATTTTATATTCAAATTTAATCAAAATCACAAATTACGATTTCCTTTTTGCGAAAAAATCTGTATCAATATTATTAAAATGCTTGAAAAATATCAAAATATGTTGTATAATAAAATAGAGGGAAAACTGAAAACAGTGTAATAGCTGGGTGGTTATGCCATCATCTCTGTGAGAGGAGGTGATAGCTTATGGAATATGTGTACATAATGATATATATTATCACTTTGATTGTGCTTGTTATAACCATAAAAAAATAACGCCAGCCGTCCAAAGCTTATGACGTTATTTTTTATATAATTCATCGTTTTGGCATAACCGTTTGAGGTCTTGCCTTTTTCTATAATCATTATATACCAATTTCAAAAAATTGTCAAGTTTTTATTTAAAAAAATATATACTTAGTATAGCTGTAAATTAGCGTTATGCTCATTTACAGTCTTTTTTATTTAACATAAGTGACAAGAAAATCATTTATATCTGTATAACCTTATATATCGAATTTTTTACAGTGTTTTTCGAAAAAAGTATTGACATTATTTCTCTGATTTGATATATTATAAGTGCCAAACAAATTTAATAAAAAGTTCTTGGGATATTTTTGTCTTTTCGGGGATAATATACCCTTTTTAGGGTTATCATAGTTTTGTGAATTTGATAAAAAATGTAAATTCCATTAACTGTGGTAACCTTATAATATCCCATTGTGTTAAATTTGTTTGGCGACAATAGGAGTTTACGTTTTTTATGCGTTGACTCCGGTTGACGCATTTTTTATTTGTAAATATACAATGCAGATTGGAGGTTTTTACTTTAGACATTCATCAGTCAAAAATTGCGTTAATACATAAGAAAATTCATACAATACAAGGAGGATTTGTGAATAATGAAAAAATTAATAACCGTATTATTATTTATTTGTATGCTGCTATGTGGGAAAGTTTATGCGGCAAATGATACCGTTCTTACAGGAATTATAAACGAGGTTTATATTACAGACAGCATGGGAGACAAAATCCAGTGTCTTATTCTTTCATTAGACGAGGAAACAACATTCAATGTTTATGACGATATGGGTGATCAGGCAAATGTAAAAACAAAAGAGATTCAACTTACATCAAAAGACTACTCTTCTGATATGAACGGAAAGAAAGTAACAGTCAAGGGTAATGATTTCTATCAGGGTTTAACCTATTACCATATCTGTCCCATTACACTTCTTAATGCCAAAATAACACTCAGTGAGACTAAAAAAGAAACTTATCCGGCTTATGTTACAGCTTATGCTGATTTCATTCAGAAGGCTCTTACAGTAAATGACGGAACGTTTAACAGTGATAACAGAATTTCAGAATTACAATTAATTGATTTGGATTTTAATTCCGTTCCTGAGCTTATAATTTTTGACGGCGGTGCCGGTGGCTCAGTTGGAATAAATATTGTTTCCATTGTTGATGGTGAAGCAAAACTCCGCTATGGCTCATCATATTTCTCAGACAGTGCCTTTGAAAAAGATAAGGCTATCGCTTACACCGACAATAAAGGTACCATTGTCGGTCAGCGTTTTGAAAACAGTACCGGAGAATTTTTGGACAACTTTGAAATGCGTAGAACAGATGGCACAGGTGAATTATTCTGGTATCTGAAATCAACAAACTATGCTGGCGAAGACGGCTATCAGTGTTCCGCATACAAATTTTCAAAAAACAATAAACTTACTGTTGACAGTATTTCCTCCACTCCATATCTTGCTGGTTGGAATACCGATGAACAATCTGTATGGAAAATGTTCTTTGTACACACCTCACCGGAACAAGGCTATAGATTATCACTGTCTGTAAGAAATGCTGACTACAAGTTAAATCTTGAATGGGAGAAAGTCAAAAATAATGCTGATGAATTAAAAAAATGGTTGAATTCTTATAAAGTGCAAAACATATATGACGGTCGTCAGGTAAGAATTATCTTGAATATGAAAAACGTAATAGAAACCGACAATCTTACAATAATAAACAATGGTCGTACTTTGGTTCCGCTTAGAGCGATTTTTGAAGCTCTTGGTGCTTCGGTAGATTGGAATGATGAAACAAAAACTGTTACTTCAAGCTACAAAAACACCACGATTACTATGACAGTCGGGCAGGACTTTTTCTATAAAAACGGTACACGTATACCATTGGATGTTGCCCCTCAAATCACTAACAGCCGTACACTTGTTCCAGTAAGAGCTGTGGCAGAGGCATTCAACTGCGAAATTAAATGGGATGGTGATTCATATATCGTACATATTTTTACAAAGTAATTATACTGTAAAAATATGTATTTATATGCTTGGATTATACAGCCGATTTTAAAGCTATATAACAAGAAATCTGCTTAAAAACATATCTGCCTATTTTAACATTTTTAACGGCAGGTATGTTTTTATTTTACAGTCCAACAAATTTAATTATTGTGCGATGTCCTTGCATACAAGGTCTGCGGCAATTTTTGGCGATATTGTTGCAGTTTTAGTCGGTGTGGCTGTTAGTGCGATAATTTTTTAACAAATTTTAAAAAAAATGAAATATATGCTTGCAAATTTCATTAATATGGTATAAAATATATAAGGTAGAAAAAAAATACTAAAAAACAAATGAGGTGTAAATTATGTTAAACAAAAAAAGCGTAGAAGATATTGCAGTAAAAGGCAAGAAGGTTTTGGTAAGATGTGACTTTAACGTGCCGCTCGATGAAAACAGAAACATTACAGACGAAACAAGAATTGACGGTGCATTGCCGACAATCAAGTATCTTGCAGATAATGGTGCGAAGGTTATTCTTTGCTCACACATGGGTAAGCCAAAGGGCGAGCCTAAGCCTGAGCTTTCATTAGCACCTGTTGCAAAGAGCCTGAGTGCTAAGCTTGGCAAAGAGGTTGTTTTTGCTGCTGATGACAACGTTGTTGGCGAGAATGCTAAAAAAGCAGTTGCCGAAATGAATGACGGAGATATAGTATTACTCGAAAACACAAGATACAGAGCAGAAGAGACAAAGAACGTTGAAGCTTTCTCAAAGGAGCTTGCATCATTGGCTGATGTATTTGTAAACGACGCTTTCGGAACAGCTCACAGAGCTCACTGTTCAAACGTTGGTGTTACTGAATTTTTGGATACTGCTGCAGCAGGTTATTTAATTCAGAAGGAAATCGAATTCTTAGGTAATGCAGTTAACAATCCTGTAAGACCTTGCGTAGCTATCTTAGGCGGTTCTAAGGTTTCTTCAAAGATTTCTGTTATCAACAACCTGTTAGAAAAGGTTGACACATTAATCATAGGCGGCGGTATGGCTTATACCTTCATGAAAGCATTGGGCGAAGAGGTTGGAGATTCACTTCTTGAGGCTGATTAC
>JAFQNU010000187.1 GCA_017420825.1 Clostridia bacterium | reverse complement strand
TTCCTGTATTCTCAATGTCAAAACTTGCTAGGGTTGATGTAAGCTTAGGACCTGAAATGAGGTCAACAGGTGAGGTTCTTGGTGTTGGTAAAAACTATATGGAAGCATTGTTTAAAGGATTTGTTGCGGCAGGTACACCAATTCCGAAAAACGGAGCAAGAGTTCTTGTATCTGTAAGAGATATTGATAAGGAAAACTTCCTTCCAATTGCAGAAAAACTAAAAAATGTTGGCTGTAAGTTTATTGCAACAGCAGGTACAGCAAAATTCTTACAGGATAACGGATATGAGGTAGATGTTTGTAAGAAAATATCTGAGGGAATACCGAACGTTTTGGATATTATAAGAAGCGGTATGATTGATATGGTTATTGATATACCTAAAAAGAGCAATAATTCAAATTCAGACGGCTTTAAGATGAGAAGATGTGCGGCTGAATGTTCTATTCCGATGATGACATCACTTGATACTGTATGGGGACTTGTTAAGGTTATGTCAGAAAATCTGACCTTTGAAAATACCGATATCGTAGAATTAAATGATGTAAGATAATCAAAAAGAGCTGTCGCAGCAATGTGACAGCTCATGAATTTTATGGAGGAAAAGCCATGAAAATAACTGAATTAATAAAAAAACAGATAGTATTGTGTGATGGTGGTACAGGAACAGTTCTGCAAGGAATGGGACTTATGCCCGGTGAGCTTCCTGAAATATGGAATATAACTAACATGGATAAAATAGTATCACTTCATAAAAGCTATGTCGATGCAGGTTCAAATATAATAAACACCAACACTTTCGGAGCAAATTCTCTTAAATTTCCCGAAAACGGCGAGTATTCCTATAAGCAAATTATAAAAGAGGCTGTTATAAATGTAAAGGAAGCAATCGGCCAAAGGGATAATTGCTATGTTGCATATGATATGGGGCCATTAGGGAAATTATTAAAACCACTTGGTGATATGGAGTTTGAGGTGGCCGTTGAGCTTTTTGCCCAACAGGTAAGAGAGGCGGTAAAGAATAACGTTGATCTTATAATGATTGAAACCATGAACGACAGCCTTGAAACAAAGGCGGCAGTTCTTGCGGCTAAGGAAAACAGTAATCTGCCTGTTTTTGTAACAAATGCATATGACAGCACTCATAAGCTCATGACAGGTGCAAATCCAAAGGCTATGATTGCAATGCTTGAAGGTCTTGGGGTTGATGCAATCGGAATTAACTGCGGTCTTGGCCCTGAGCAGATGAAGGATATTGTTCGAGAATATGTAAAATATTCATCCTTGCCTGTTATTGTAAATCCGAATGCAGGCTTACCTGCTATTGTCGACGGAAAAACTGTTTTTGATTATCCTTGTGACAGATTTTGCGAAGTGATGAGGGAAATAATTGAAATGGGAGCAAGAATTGTTGGTGGATGTTGCGGAACAACTCCCGAATATATAAAGGGGTTATCTTATATATCTGCAAATGTTGTCCCAAAGGAAGTTACTTATAAGAATAATACACTTATCTCATCATATACGCATAGTGTTGAGTTTGGAAATGAGCCTGTTTTAATAGGTGAGAGAATTAACCCGACAGGCAAAAAGCGTTTTCGTGAAGCACTTGTGAATAATGAATATGACTATATCTTAAAAGAGGGTATAAATCAGGAGGAAAAAGGAGTTCACGTGCTTGATGTAAATGTGGGACTTCCTGAAATAGACGAAGTACAGATGCTAAAAGATACAGTCATGAAGCTCCAGGAGGTTACAAACCTGCCACTGCAAATTGATACAGCAGATGCTGATGCAATGGAGGCGGCAATGAGGATTTACAACGGAAAACCACTTGTAAATTCGGTCAACGGTAAACAGGAGAGCATGGACAAGATATTTCCGCTTGTAAAAAAATATGGCGGTGTGGTTATAGCACTTACGTTAGATGAGACAGGAATACCCCAAACAGCGCAGGGAAGAGTTGAAATAGCCCAAAGAATATATAAAGAGGCAGAAAAGTACGGTATAAATAAAAAAGATATAATAGTTGACCCTCTTGCCATGACAATAAGTTCCAATACCTCATCCGCTCTTGCAACACTTGAGGCTCTTAAAATTATTCGGTTTGAACATGGAGTTAACACAAGTCTCGGTGTTTCAAATATTTCATTTGGTTTACCAAACAGAGAGTTTATAACTTCTACATTTTTCGCAATGGCTTTGACAAACGGATTGTCAGCAGCTATAATGAACCCTTATTCGCTTGAAATGATGAAAACTTATCACAGCTTTATGGCTCTTTCGGATATGGACAACCAGTGTGAGAAATATATTGAATTTGCGTCAGCAATAGAGGTGCAGAATGTGAGTGCCTCATCATCTTCTGTTTCAGAAAAGGTAGATATGCAGACCTTATCGGGTTGTATAGTTAAGGGCTTAAAGGAACAGGCTGCAAAAATTTGCGGTGAAATGCTCCAAAACAAGAGTGCAATGGAATTGATAAATGAAGAAATCATTCCTGCGCTTGATATTGTGGGAAAAGGCTTTGAAGAAAAAAAGGTTTATCTTCCACAACTATTGATGAGTGCAGAGGCGGCAAAGGCGGCATTTGATATTATTAAAGACAATATGCAAAAAAGTAACTCTCAAATGGATAAGAAATGTAGTTTTGTTATTGCAACGGTTAAAGGTGATATTCACGATATAGGAAAAAAT
>JAFQNU010000186.1 GCA_017420825.1 Clostridia bacterium | reverse complement strand
TATATTATTCAACATAAGTCAAGCATTTTAAAAAATTTCCGTCAAAAATCGTTCGACATTTTCCGACATTTTCATTTATCTGTTAAAAAATTCTGTAAAAACAGTTGACAAAAACTATTTTATTTATTATAATAAATATAGAAAAAGGCAGTTCGTTGAACGGCTCGCCATAATTGAAACTAAAATTAGTCGCTACATTAAGACGTGTGGGCGACTAATTTGCTTTTATTTCGAAAACTATTAAAAATATAATTGTAAATATAAATATCCTCAATAATTTTTTCCCCATAAAGCAATCACCCCCTTCCATTATGTAATGGAGCTTGGGGCGAGCCGTCCACGGAATGTTCATTCCCGAACTGCCTGTCAGATTTATCCGACAAGTACATTATACAACAAATTACATATTATTTCAACATTTATTTTAATTTGTATTTAAAATTTCTGCAATTTTGGTATTTATTTGTTGATTTTATAATACTTAAGTGCTATAATAAAATAAGAATACATAGTAAAAGGAGAACAAATCATGCTTCTCACCGACCTTCACAATCACACAACCTTCAGCTATGACGGAAAAAACACCTGCGAGGAAATAATTGAAAATGCCATTGCAAACAGTATTGATGTAGTTGGCATTTGTGACCATCAGTTTTCCGTTGGTTCTGATTTATACAGATATGTAAATAAAATAAAAGAATGTAAAGAAAAATATTCCGACCGTATTAAAATTTTATGCGGTCTTGAAATAGGCTGCCGTCCAAAGCCAAATGACCTTGTTGCAATAGAGTCTCTTCCGCTTGATTACTGTCTTTTTGAGTGTCTTGACGCATCAATTGGTGCAATGGATTTTTATGAATTTTTAGAGTGGTCGAGGCTTTTTACCATTCCAAAAGGACTTGCCCACACAGATATATTTGTACTTGAAAATAAATACGGTCTTGACATATTAAAAATTTTAAAGGAAAATAATTTTTTCTGGGAGCTAAACACATCAGGTAACTATAACTATTATTATGACTTTATAACAAATCCCGAAAAACAAAAAATAATTTCTGACAGCAAAATACCTGTCAGTATCGGCTCAGATACTCACTTCATCAAGGATTTTAAAATATCTAAATTAAAATCTGCACACACTCTTATCTCAAAACTCGGCAATCCTATTATTTTTTCATAAATATAATACATTATTTTCTTACACAATACCAATTGAAATTTGCTTATTTTTATGATATAATTATAATGAGACAATTTTTTCAATTAAACAAATCAGGAGGATTAAAATGAACATTCATGAAATATGGAATCATGCTCAGATTTATATAAAAACTGACATAAATTCACCTGTCGCATATAATACATATTTAAAGGACGCTTTTCCAATATCATATGAGAGTGATGTATTTACACTTGCTGTTTCTTTTCCTATAAAGAAGAATATTATAGAAATAAAGTATAAAAAAATTATAGAATCAGCAGTTTCAAGAATTATGGGACTACCTGTACTTATTAATCTGATTGTGGCTGAAAGACCTGCCGAAATACCTCAAGTACAGCCTGTTGTTGTCGAACAGATTGTTACAACAACCCCGCCAAAAACAGACACATTCCCGAAATCCAACTTAAATCCCATTTATACGTTAGAGAATTTCGTTGTTGGTAAATCAAACTCATATGCCTTTGCAGCGGCTGAAAATGTTGTAAATTTCCCTGCACAGAACAATAACCCATTGTTTTTATACGGAAAATCGGGACTCGGTAAAACTCACCTCATGCAGGCAATAGGAAATGAAATATTAAAAAGAAATCCAAATATGTCTGTTCTTTATGTAACAAGTGAGCAGTTTACAAACGATATGATTAATTTCCTAAAGGAAAAAAACATGGAGGCATTCAGACGTCACTACAGAGATGTTGACGTGCTTCTTGTCGATGACGTACAGTTTATTGAAGGTAAAGAAGGAACACAAGAAGAATTTTTCCACACCTTTAACGAGCTTCACATGAAAAACAAACAGATAGTTTTAACAAGCGACAGAAAACCAAAAGACCTTATTACCCTTGAAGAAAGACTAAGAACCCGTTTTGAATGGGGTATTGCAATAGATGTCGTTATCCCTGATTATGAGACAAGAGTGGCAATTTTAAGAAAAAAAGCCGAAAGCATGAACATAAACGTTGACAATGAAATATTTGAATATATAGCACAGCGTGTTAATTCAAACGTCAGAGAGCTTGAGGGAGCATTGTCGCAGATTATTGCATATGCAGGAATATCACACAAGGGAATTGATATAGATTTGGCAGAATTTGCACTGTCATCAATAATTCCTGACGAAATTAAAATTACACCTCAGAAAATTATAGAATGTGTTTGTGAATTTTATAAGCTAAAGCCTGAAGATTTAAAGGGTCCATCAAGAGTTAAAGAGGTTGTAACTCCACGTCATATTGCTATGTACCTTTGCAAAACCCTAACAGATATGAACTTTGTAACTATTGCAAAGGTGTTCGGAAACAGAGATAGAACCTCAGTTATGCATGGTGTTGACCGAATAATGAAAATCATTCAGACTGACAGTAATTTAAAATCAGAAATTGATTTTATATCCAAGGACTTAAACCCTTAAAATTATTCACATTACACTGTTTATATTATGTGGAAATTATGTTAATAAATTTTATTCGATATTTCGTACGTGGATAACCAAAAATTATACACAGCTTTTAAACACCATTCAATGGATAAATTTTCCGCATTACAGCTTGATAAAAGCCACTTATTCAGCAAATCCACGCTACTAATACTAATATTACTTTTAATATATATATTATATACGTACGTACCTGACCGCACAAAACATTAACAGTGTTTATAATTTTTTAATAAATATGTGGTAAAATATAGAAAAATTAAAGGAAAGGATATGTTTATATGCTAAAGTTAGTAGGCATCAAAAAAGATTATATGCTTGGCGATACAAAGGTGCCGGCTTTACAAGGTGTGGATATAGAATTTCGCAACAACGAGTTTGTTTCAATTTTAGGACCGTCCGGTTG
>JAFQNU010000185.1 GCA_017420825.1 Clostridia bacterium | reverse complement strand
ATGCCGATTTTTCAAAGCTTGCATGGGACAGCACAAAAATAGACTCAAACAGAACCTTTGAAGTAGTATATAAGGGTGATGAGCTTAAAAAAGATACAAAATATTTCTATCAGGTTACCTGCGGAATAAATAATAAGGAATATGTTTCCGAAACGGCATATTTTATAACAGGAACACTGGGTGAGCCAATAGATGCAAGGTGGATAACAGCACAGCAATATGACTATCAGGAGGCAGAGACCTGTCCGATGATAAGAAAAAGCTTTGAGGTTGATACCAAGGATATGGAGTATGCAACCATACAACTACACTGCTTTGGACTCTATGAGCTTTACATTAATGGAAAAAGACCTGACGACAGATTGATGGCACCATCATTCTCAGACAATAATGCAATTATTAAGTATGATGTTTATGAGATAACAGATTTGATAAAGCAGGGTAAAAACGCAGTAGGACTTTTTATAGGTGACGGATATAACGACACATGGAATATAAACTGGGTGGGCAAAAAGAGGATGATTGCGTCGGTTAATATACATTATAAGGACGGAACAGTAAAAAGAATTATAACAGATAATTCGTGGAGGTGTAATTATAATTCGCCCATAGTAGTAAACAGTATTTATCATGGAGAGGTTTATGATGCAACAAAGGAGATTGATGGCTGGAATACGGCTGAGTTTGACGATAGCTCTTGGGAAAATACATACTACGCAGAAGGTGTCATTAACGTAAGATGGAAGGGTTGGATTGGTCCGAGAGTAAGGGTTACAAAGTATTTAGAGCCAAAAAAAATATACAGTCTCAAAAATGGCAGATATATTATAGACTTTGGTCAGAATACAGCAGGTGTTGTTAAAATTAATCTTTCGGGCAAAAAGGGCACATCAATCAGAATGCGTTTTTCGGAGGAGCTTACCAATTATGACTGTGCGGTAGCATCAGTGACGGGGGCGAGTAAAGAAACAAGACTTGATACCTTTACAAACCGTGCAGCAAGAGCTACTGACACATACATATTCAAGGGAGATGGAGTAGAAACCTATCAGCCGCATTTTACCTATCATGGTTTCAGATATGTTGAGATTACAGGCTTGACACATAAGCCATGTAAGGGAGAAATTGTTTCATGTGCAATGTCTGCAGATTTTGATGGCTTGTCGAGCTTTGTAACAGACAACAAGCTATTAAACAGAATACATGAGAATGCACTGTGGTCATTCAGGTCAAACAATTTTACATTCCCTGCTGATTGCCCGCAAAGAGACGAACGTGTTACATGTGCTTTTGATTTTTACAACGGTCACGCAATAGGATTATATTTATATGATATCTGTGCGTTTTGTGAAAACTGGCTTGATGTAACACTTGAAAAGCAGGAAAACGTCAATGATGATATCAGTATGGCATATTACGCAATTTTGATAACACTGTGTTGGAATTTATATCTTACCTATGGTGACAGCGGATATATCAGGGATAACTATAAAACACTCAAAAAGTATATGGAAAACAGGTACTTAAAGTATTATCCTGAGCTTTATGGACGTGATACCTTTGGAGACTGGTGTGCACCTCATATTCCGGGTGATTTTGAAACCTCATACTCGTCCGTTAGGGAAACCGAGACGCATTCAGCGATAAATGCAGTTGAGGCACTTGCTAATATGGCAGAGCTTCTGGGTAAAAAAAGTGATGCTAAAAGGTATCGTGACATAGCTCAAAAGGGCAGAGAGCAATATAACCGTCATTTCTATGATTCGGCTGCAAAGCGTTATTCATACGGAAAGCAAGCGCCAAACATATTTGCTCTGACAAATGATTATGTGCCTCAGTATGACCGTAAAACGGTTGAAAAAAATCTTCTTAATGCAATTACAGTAAATGGAAATCGTCTTGATGTAGGTACATTCGGAGCAAGACTGTTTATAGAATGTTTAAGTGATATCGGTGCTGTTGATACTGCGCTTGACTGCTTCACTAAAGATGAATTTCCAAGCTTTAAATATCAGATTGACCATGGTGCAACAACAATCTGGGAACAGTGGTATGAAAAAGGGAATATGGACTCGCATAACCATCAGATGTTCGGAGGTGCTATGACAGGCTTTTACAGTCGTCTTGCAGGAATAACTGCAATAGAGCCGGGTTACAGAGTTATTGGAATTAAGCCTGTTATAACAAGGTATATAAACGAATTAAAAACCACTGTGAATACAGCCTGTGGTGCTGTTGATGTACAGTATGTAAAGAAGGATAATGCATTTACATTAACTGTGAATATTCCTGCAAACTGTACGGCAATTGTCACAATGCCCGATGGTGAAACTCACAATATCAGTAATGGTAAGTTTAATTTTGAATGCAGTATATGACTAACGTAATATAGATAATCGACGTATTTTTAATCACTTATTATGCAGGTATGGTAATCTGATTACAGGAAAGGAAGGAAAATATACGGTGAATATAGTAAATATAATGAATTTTGTAAGAGGCTGTGAGCCGAGAGACCCGCAGATGGATTTACTTTTGCCTGTGCAGAAGGAGCTTGAATTATGTCAGGAATACGGATATGAAAATACATTTTTGCTGCAATATGATGCAATGGAGCGAGAGGACATCATGAGATACCTGAAGGAAAATTCAGACGACACAACAGAGTTTGGCATCTGGATAGAAATGGCACGCTCATTAGTTGAAAGGGTTGGAATAGAGTGGCGTGGCAGAGAAGGATATGACTGGGATTGGTATGTAAATCCCGGTTTTCTGTCGGCATACACCCAACAGCAGAGAAGAGACATAATAGATGAAATAATGAGAAAATTTTATGAGCATTTCGGATATTATCCGAAGTCTGTCGGCTCATGGATGCTTGATGCATATGCAATGGATTATATGTCGGAAAAATACGGAGTACTTGCGTTTTGCATTTGCCGTGAGCAATATGGTATTGATGCATATTCTTATGTTGGAGGATACTATAATCAAGGATATTATCCTTCTAAATATAATCAGATATGTCCAGCACAGACAACGGAAAATCAGATAAACACTCCTGTTTTCAGACTTCTTGGCCCTGACCCTGTTTATAATTATGGGTTGGATATGTATGAGGGGCAGAAAGGGTGGTGTCCCACAATTGAGCCGGTAAGTGATAATGGTTCAGATGATAAGGTCATTGATTGGTTCTATCACAACTATTTTGATAATGAGAGTCTTGCTTTTTCCTATATGCAGCTCGGACAGGAAAATCCGTTTGGCTGGGAGCTGATAAAAAAAGGCTTACCTAAGCAGCTTGAAAAGCTGAAAAATTATGTGGATAGCGGGAAATGCAAGGTCATGAAAATGTGTGATACAGGTAAATGGTTTAAGGAAAACTTCAAAATGACACCTGCAACAGCATTAATTTCAGATAGTGACCCTCAGGGTAAAGACTTTGATAATTCAATATGGTATAATTGCATAAATTACAGGGCAAATCTTGTTTCGGAAGGAAATAAACTTTATTTCAGAGATATTTATAAATTCTGCGAGACTTAT
>JAFQNU010000184.1 GCA_017420825.1 Clostridia bacterium | reverse complement strand
GGTATTATTGTTATTTTACATTCACTAAGTCCTGCATACAAAAATTCTCCGAATTCCTTTCGTGTACATTTTTCTTCACCAAGTGTTATAACACACTGGTCAAGAACCTCCATAAGTATATTCCACACAAGAGATAATTGCTCAGCCTCGTTACGTCTGCCATTTTCATCATGACGTGCCAGCTCATACAATAATCCCTCATAAAGATGTATGTCCTCCAGAAACTCGTAAAATATTTTGGTATACTCCCTTACTGTCAATCTCTTTGATGCTGTTTTTTCAACAAAACCTTTAATAGGAGCTGTAACTCTTCTCCTGACATCATTTAATTTACGTGAATACTTACTCTCTTTGTCTGCCTGATTTTCGTCAAGGTCGGCAATTGATTTTTTTGTATAAACCCACTCCTCATCATCAAGCCATTTTTTCTTTCCCCTTATACCTCTCTTTAAAATATAAGCTTCAAGAAAATCTATGTCGTCTCTCGAAAAGCTTTTTATTTCATCTTCCTTATTTTCATAAATAAATCCTGTTTTAATGTATTCAAAAACACTGTCATAGCTCCAGTTATTTTCAATAATCCGAAAAATTCCGAGTGCGGCAACTATTACACTATGTTCTGTCACAGCCACAGTAGAATCACTGAAATACGGTATTTCATAATCGGAAAATACCGCCTGTATTATATGATTATAGGCCTCTGCATCTCCCACACCTACCGAAATATCACTGTATCGGTATCCCTCTTTCTGAATAAGCGTTTTAATTCTCCTCGCCACTCTTTCAACCTCGGAATATGGGTCTTTTGCAGCAAATATTTCTATATCCTCTGTTTTTTCTTTATATGTTGTGAAATTATATTTCGAAAAATCAAGATAGTTTTTGTGATAAAACTCAATTTCTTTTGAATTAAAATCACTTTGGACATCATTTAATGTAATACACTCAAACTCCACATTATTCCTTTTAGACAATGCGTAAAGCCTTTTTTTTGTATCATCAGGAATTTGCATACGTTCTGAATTATTATCATAATTAAGTAATACCGATAATGTTTTTGATTTTTTCGTCATTTGCTCTATAGCCTTATAGTGCTTTGGCATAAAATCATCAAATTCACTGATTATTATATGTGTGTTTAAAAAATATCCGTTATCCTCAATCCTTTTTGCCAACACTACCAAATCATTATCGGAATCATGATAACCTCTCCCTGTTTTCTCAAGGTAAAATTCATATATACCTGACAATGCGTCAAGCTTTCTTCCAAGCATTCCCTCGCCTGCTTTTTGTGCCGCATTCTTTAAATCCTGAGGTGTTATCATGTATCTTTTAAATTCGGATATTATGTTTTGAATTTCTTTTGCAAATCCCGGATAGGATATACAACCGTTATATATATTATCTTCACTGTCGCAGGTCTTTTTTATTGCCTGTTGAATTATCATTGTTTTTCCCGATGCAGACAAGCTTTTACTCTTCACTCTTTGCAGATACCTGTTTGCAAGACGTGAAAAGGTCATAACCTCAATTCCGTTAAGACCTGTACCGCCAAAGACTGATGTTAACAGTCTTTCAGCTGTATATGAATACTGGTCGGGGACAATAAGGATAACCTCGTCCTCTGAATTTTCATTTTTTATTCTCTTTATTTCCTCCAGACAGAACCTCTCCAAGGCCCTGTCACTTTCCGATAAAATCAGCCTCATATTCTTCTACCTGCCTGCAAATATATTTTCTTTTATAACAAAAATAATTAACACAGCTGTAATTATAAATGTAATTGGTACAATAATTCTGAATTTCTTGTGCTTTGTTTTATGACGAAATATTTCCATACCGCATAAAGCCCCGATACCGCCAAAAAGGAAAGCACAGCCTATTAATGTTTTCTCGCTTATTCTTCTTTTATTATGTATAGCCTTCAGCTTGTCTGCGCCGTACAGAAACATTACAGCAATATTCCAGATTATTAATACAGATAACATACTAATCCCTCTATTTTTAACGGGCGATTTAAAAAACCGCCCGTTTTTATTTTATCTTTCAGTAAAAAACACTTTATATGCCTTGTATGCCATATATATATCACTCTTTGCAGTAACCTCAAAGGGTGCGTGCATACTAAGAACAGGGACACCGCAATCTATAACGTCCATGTTAAGATTTCCGATATACATATCAATAGTTCCGCCGCCACCGCCGTCAACCTTACCAAGCTCACCTGACTGCCAGATTACTCCGTTATTATTAAACATTGATGTTATTT
>JAFQNU010000183.1 GCA_017420825.1 Clostridia bacterium | reverse complement strand
CAAAGAGAAATTGAATTGTAAAAGCATTTATATATGCATAATTGGTTGTGTTACAAAGTTCCACGCTTTATAAATAATATTAGAGGTTTTATAAAAACCGTCAAAAGTTTTATAAAACCTCTTGCGTTTTTTTTATATAATGAAATGGAACTTTTGTAAAAAGATGTTGAAAAAATATAAAATATGTTGTATAATATTCCTGTCGGAGAAATCCGATAAAAGGCGAGACTGAAAACAGTGTAAAAGCTGGGCGGTTATGCTATCATCTCCCTGAAAGGAGGTGGTTGCTATGGAATATGTGTACATAATGATATATATTATCACTTTAATTGTGTTAATCATAACCATAAAAAAATAACGCCAGCCCTTCCAAAGCTTTAGCGTTATTTTTTTTATAACCTAATGTTTGGCATAACCGTTTGAGGTCTTGCCTTTTTCTATAATTATTATAATACACAGACTATATTTTGTCAACCACTTTTGAAAAACTTTATCCGAAAGTGTTGGTCGAAAAGTGTCAGAAAAATGCGGAAGTTTTTCTGACTGCAATTTTTTTATTGATTTTACCTCTTAAAAACTATATATATCCTAAAAATTAATAAACATAAAAGAACAAACAGTCAAAAGTGTTGTTTTTTTATTAGAATTTACTTGATAATTATTTGAATTAGTGTTATAATAACAATGCTAAACTAATTCAAATAATTAAAATCGAATAATTTTATTTTGTGGGGGTTTGTACCCCTTTTTGGTGTTGTACTGTTTGAATTTGTTAAAAATGCAGATTCCACCAAGTACAACACAACATTATTGTTCGGTTTATTTGGATTAGTTTAGCGACTCGGAGTTTGCATTTTATGTGCGACTTCGGTCGCACTTTTTTATTGGCAGAATACAATGGGGCAATGTGTTCTTTCAAAAATGTGCGAAAATTTAATTGATTTGGAGGAATACAAAATGAACAAGAGATTACAAGGATTTGTAGCAGGTGTCTTATGTTGTGTGCTTTTTGCAGGAATAGGTGTATATGCAAAAAGTAAAACAGAAATGATAGAGGTGTTGTATAACAACATCAAAATATACAAAGACAATGTATTATGTGAACTGAAAGATGCAAACGGAACGGTTATTGAACCCTTTATCTATAACGGAACTACATATTTGCCTGTTAGAGGAACTGCTAATTTAGCTGGTATGGAAGTAACTTGGGATGGGGCAACACAAAGTGTCTATTTATGGGATTGTTTGCCTAATCCGATAGATGTAACATATTTAATGGATGTTTGTCCACCATATGAAACTAAATATTACCAAGAATATTTATTACAAGATGGAAAGAGCTTTGAGATGTCTGGTAAAAAATATTCAAATGGTTTTATTTTAGGAAGAGATACCTTTGGTGCAGAACCATATACAATATTCAATTTAAATAGTAAATATTCGGAAATAACATTTACAATCGGACATGTTGACGGTAGTTATATGACTGACCAAGAAGTTTTATTTTTTGTGGATGGAAAGCTTGTAAAAACAATGGAAATAGGAGCATCAGATTTGGCTAAGCAAGTTTCAATTCCAGTAGAATATGGTTTACAACTGAAAATATTAAGAAGTGAGAGTAGTGGCGACCTTGGCTTCGGTAATATAACAGTGAAATAATTCAATATTTTTGCCCCATAATTCATAGCCGTATAGTTGATTTGGTAAACAGCAAGTGTATTGCCTATGCTACGCATACTGTTACAAATTCTCCTATGCGGCTTTTCTATATACATTTTTCGTTGTTATTTCAACAAATAAATTATTCCACAGAAAATAAAGTTATAGGAATTTTTTAAAACACTTGATTTATCAAGTGTTTTTTTGTATAATAAAATAGAGTACATATTCAAAGCTTTGGAGGCTGGAAAATGGGAAAAATAAATTTACTTGATGTTGAAGTATCAAACAAAATTGCGGCAGGTGAGGTTGTTGAGCGGCCTGCGTCTGTTGTCAAGGAGCTTGTTGAGAACAGTATAGATGCAGGTGCGAAAAGAATCTCCGTGGAAATAAAAAACGGTGGTAACACCTATATAAAGATTACCGATGACGGAAGCGGAATGGAACGTGAGGATGCAGTTGTAGCATTTCTTCGTCATGCGACAAGTAAGATAAAGTCGGAGGCTGACCTTGACGCAATATATACTCTTGGTTTCAGAGGTGAAGCACTGTCGAGTATAGGTGCTGTTTCCAAGGTGGATTTATACACCAAAAGAGCCGAGGATATGATTGGAACACATACTGTTTGTGAGGGCGGAGAGATAATTTCGGACGATGATGCAGGAGTTCCGAACGGAACGTCATTTGTTGTGCAAAATCTTTTTTATAATGTTCCTGCAAGAATGAAATTTTTGAAAAAGGATACCACAGAGGCGGGATATATAACCGATATTATGACAAGGTTTATCCTTGCACATCCTGAAATCTCATTTAAACTGATAAGCAATGGTAAAGAGGTACTTTATTCGTCAGGTGACGGAAAGATAATAAACTGCATTTATTCGGTTTACGGCAAAGATTATGCAACCGCTATGCTTGAGGTAAACTATAATACCGAATTTGTTAAGGTTACAGGTATGACAGGAAAGGGCAGTGCCGCAAGACCGAACAGAAACTATCAGAGCTATTTTGTTAATTCAAGATATATAAAAAGTCCTATGATAACAAGAGCAGTTGAGGAAGCATACAAAAATCAGATAATGACAGGAAAATTCCCTGTTGCGGTGCTGAATATTGAAATAAATCCGTCACTTATAGATATAAACGTGCATCCTACAAAGCTTGAGGTGAAATTTTCAAACGAGAGTGAGGTATATAAGGCGGTATATCATGCCGTTGAAGACGCATTATACAGAATTACCGATATACCTGAAATCGTCAAAAAGCCTGTTGTTGAAAAGAGGGAGGAAAGAACTTCAAATTTTGTGAGAGATACAGTTCTTCCGAATGCACAGGCAGAAATCAAAATACCGTTGGAGCCAAAAAGAGAACCTATACCCACAAAGGTAGTGGTAAAACAGCCGAAGTTTTTTGAAAACGCTGTTTACGAAAAAACCATTGAGGGACCAAAAGAGCCTGTAAAAATAGTTGTACCTGAGCTTGTCAGGGAGATAAAAGCACAGGAAAAACCAATCATTGAAACAGAAGTAAAAGCAGAGGGAAAGCCGACTATACAGGAGACAACTCCTGTTACGGAAGAAAAAAACATAGAGTTCAAATTAGTCGGACAGGTTTTTGATACATATATTATAATTGAACGTGATAATGAAATGCTTATGATTGACCAGCATGCAGCACATGAGAGATTAAATTATGAGAAATTAAAACAGGAAGCGGAGCGGAAAAAGGTATATTCACAAGGACTTGCAATCGGAGTAGTGGCACAGCTTTCAGCAAATGAGCTTGCGGTATTTTCGGAAAATGAGGAGTTTATAAAGTCGCTTGGATTTGAGGCAGAGCCTTACGGGAACAATTCGGTAATAATCCGTTCGGTGCCTGTTGCGGCGGCTAATGAGGATATTTGTGACCTGTTTGTGGAAATAATAACACAGCTTGGAGAGAATAAAAAGGAAATAATATCTCATAAGAGAGAACGCCTTTTATATACAATTGCCTGCAAGGCGGCAATAAAGGCGAATTGGAAAATTTCCGAGGCAGAGCAAAGGGAGCTTGTCAAAAAGGTACTCATGCTTGACGGAATAAACACCTGTCCGCATGGCAGACCTATAATGATTTCCATGTCAAAGGAAGAAATAGAGAAGAATTTTAAAAGGATAGTCTGATTATGAAAAAAACACAGCTGATAGTGATAGGCGGTGCAACTGCGTCGGGGAAAACCTCGCTTTCCATTGAGCTTGCCAGGGAGTATAATGCTGAAATTGTTTCAGCCGACAGTATGCAGATT
>JAFQNU010000182.1 GCA_017420825.1 Clostridia bacterium | reverse complement strand
TTCTGCCTTTGCATCAGCACTTTCTACAGGCTCTTCTGCTGTCTCTGCCTCTGCATTTTCAACCTCTGCGTTTTCTGTTCCTTCTGTTGTATCAGCACTTTGCTGTTGTTCCTCCATTGCCTTCTTCTGTTCCTGATACTTTTCATAATCCTTCTGCTCAACCATAGCTCTTACATCTTTGTATAATGTCTCGGTTGTAATTGTATCGTCAAATCCGTAATATTCTTTGAATGAATCGAACTGACCTTCCATTACATAATCACCAAGCTTGAACTCATCAAGCACTGCTCCCCATGGAGTATCTGCAGTTATTGGTTCTGTTTTCTGCGGCTTGAATATGCCTGTTATCTTTTCAATAATGTTCTTCGGCTCACTGACAGTTGTCTGCTCAGGAACAGGTACCTGCTCCTTAAAGCTGTCAAAATCCATACCGAAATATAACTCTGCATACTTTCCTACCGGTGTATAATACATTACAGCCTCGTAATTTGTGTCAGCCGGCATATCCTCAGGCAAGCCGCATGTTGCTTTGAAATCTTCAACTGTCATTGCATTTTGTGCAGCCATATCCTCTAATGTGTATCCATAAATAGAAAGCGCTACATCATTGTACTTATTTGCACTTTTTCCTAATCCGAGCCATGCCGCAATACCTGCAATCAACACAACCAGAACAACTACAACAGCTATAACAGGTGCCGCTGATTTCTTTTTAGTTTCTTCCGGGATAATTTCCTCTGCAAACTGCTCAACATCTTCACCAAGCTCGCTGATAATTTCTGCAGCATCCTCATCACCTTCAGCAACAGCCTCAACAGCCTCGCCTATTTCATCAACAATATCCTCATTGTCTGTTTCTTCACTTACCTCTTCAAAAGCTTCTTCTGCCGTTTCCTCAACAACCTCTTCTTCAATTGCTTCTTCAGCAATTTCCTCAGTTACTTCAACCTCTTCGGTAGCTTCCACAGCCGCTGCTGTTTCTTCCACCTCATCAACTAAATTCTCAAACTTATCACTCATTTTATAAAATTCCTTTCTATTTTATTACATATATCAGTATTGATAAATAATGACAAACACTTCCGCCAAGAACAAACAAATGCCATATTGAATGCATATATCTGTACTTTTTAAGAGCGTAAAATATTATTCCGAGTGTGTACACAACACCACCTGCAACCAGCAAAATCACTCCCGGCAATGCAACCCGTTCAACAATAGTTCTGATTGTAAACACAATTGCCCAGCCCATTGCAATATAGCAAGCCATAGACAGCTTCTCAAACCTTTCAAGGTTTATAGCATTAAGCAGTATTCCTATAACAGTTGCACCCCAGATAAGACCGAACATCACCCAACGCATTGGTCCGCTCATACACATCAAAAGATACGGTGTATATGTTCCTGCTATTAATATAAATATTGAGCAGTGGTCAAAAATACGTAAAACCCTCTTGGCTGTCGGATGCGATACTATATGATACACCATCGACATTGTATATAAGAGTATTAATGATATTCCGTAAACCAAAGCACTTGCAATCCCAAAGCCATTGCTTCGCAGCACAGCAAATGCAACGAGCAGTACAAGAGCCGCAACACTTAAGCAGACCCCCACACCATGTGAGACAGAATTAAAAATCTCCTCACCGACAGTGTAAATAACACTCTTTTTTTCTTTCATTATTCACTCGCCTCTGATGACTCTTGTGTATCCTCTGTTGCTTCAGCCGCTCCCTCGGCTGTTGCATCATCAGTTGCTTCATCCTCCTGTGAAACAGGAATTTCATCAGTTGTTACAGGTGTAACCTCCGGTGCTGTTCCTTTGTACTCACCGATAACTGCCCATGCACCAAGTCCTACAAGAGCAATCACAATCAGGGTTATTACAACATTTGTAAGTACGTCTGCTTTATTCTTCTTTACGATAACTTCCTCTTTTACCGCATTTTGTCTTTTTCTTTTTGCTTGTCTTTCACTCATTTTTTATCCCTCTCTTTTTTGGTAATCACCTCAGCAACACAATCATACTGTTGCTGAATATTGTTTAATTATATAATTATTTATGACTAATGTCAATATTTTTTCAAAAAATTAAAAATATGTTAACAAAAAACCATGCATTATGCATGGTAAAAATAAATCAGAACCAATTACTTTAACAATTCATCATAGGTGGTATTTAAAATATCCTTTATTGCTTTCAACTGTGTTGCATAAATGTGCTGTATGCCTCGCTCTATTTTTACAAAAGATTCCCTTGTGATGTCAACACCCATTAACTGCATTTTTCTCACGACATCTATTTGTTTTATGTTCTTTTCTTTGCGTATATTTCTAATATTCCTGCCTATAAAAATCATATCCTGTTTTATCTTTTGCTCCGACATAATAAATATCTCCTCAATTTGGACTAAAATAAGCACTTTTTACTTGATTATATACTTATTATATGTCATAATGGGACTGATATTAGTCCTATTATTGTAGAGGAGAAATATATTATGATTTTGAACGAACTTGTAATTTATATTATTAAAAACTAATTATTTAGCTAACCCCAACGGCGGGTGAGGGAACAGCAAGCAAAGCTTGCTGCACACATTTCGAGTTGTTTGAGACCACGAGTTCTCGAAATGTGTGCCGACCGAAAAAAGAACGTAATGAACTGTCTGTAATTA
>JAFQNU010000181.1 GCA_017420825.1 Clostridia bacterium | reverse complement strand
CATTTTCAATGGATATTGATTTTAATGAAGTAGTTGCAGCACTTAAAGAAATAAATTACAAAGGATATTTTACACTTGAGGCGGAACCTTATTTAAGTGCTTATACAATAGAAAATGTATTAGATGGTATCAAAAACTTGGCAGAGTCAGCAAGAAAACTTGCAAATATGTTTGAAAGTCAATAGTTTTACGACCAAACTTGATATGAACAACCTTTAAAAAGGTTTGCATCTAAACCATCTGACCCGTATAAGAATGTCGAATATTGGCGAAAGGAGAAAAACTATGAACAGAGAAAAATTGAAGTATAATTTGGTATGTTTAATATCGTTTCTTTTAATGCCTATTTGTGCAAGTGCTAATATGGTTTGGCCATCTTTATATATTGCTGAGGGTATGAGAAGTTGGTATGTTATATTAATTGGTCTTGTAATAGAGATAGTATTTGTAAAATATTTTCTAAAAGAAACATATTTGAAATCAGCTTTGGTTGCATTTGTTATGAATTTAGTGTCTACGATTTTAGGGGTTGTTGCAATACCTTTAAGCGGTTTTATTGGTGAAGTTTTGATGATTCCTTTTGGTACAGGTACATTCCATCCTACCCATTGGTTAATGAGTTATGTGTTTGCTATACTTTCGAATGTACTTGTTGAGGGACTAACTGTAAAATTTATTTTTAAACATAAATTTAAGAAAATGTTTTGGTGGCTTTGTGTCGCTAATGCAATTAGTGTTATAATTTGCATTTTGTTTCACGGAATCGCAATGCAAAATATAAATATTTAATTTTAGTCCTAACTTGATATGAGTCTGTCACAAAATAGATTGGCATCTAGATTGTACAGTCTTTATATAAAGAATATCGAATGATGTCGAAAGGAGAAAAAATGATATATTTAGACAATGCCTCAACAACAAAACCATCAGAAGGTGTTATAATGTCAGTTAATGATGCAATGCAGAATTTTGGAAATCCGTCAAGTATGCACAGGCTTGGAATTGTGGCAGAGGGGATAATAAAAAAGGCAAAGGAGAATGCCGCAAAGCTTATAGGTGCAGCATCAGACAATATTTATTTTACATCAGGCGGAACTGAGTCAAATAATACTGCAATTTTGGGATATTGCAGAGCTAACATGAAAAAAGGTAGGCATATTATAACTACAATGATAGAACACCCATCTGTTTTGACTCCTTTTAAAATGCTTGAAGAGGAAGGTTTTAAAGTAACTTATCTTGCTACAAATGAATATGGTCTTATAGAATTGGAGGAATTTGAGAATTCCATATGTGACGATACAATATTTGTAAGTGTTATGCATGTTAATAATGAAACAGGAGCAATACAGCCTGTTGACCGGCTAAAAGACATTATCAAACAAAAATCATCAAAAGCAGTTCTTCATGTTGATGCAGTTCAAAGTTTTGGAAAACTCAAGATTAATGCGAAAAAATGGGGGATTGATATGCTGTCTGCAAGCGGACATAAAATTCATGGCATAAAGGGATGCGGAATGTTATATATTGCTGACGGCATACATATTAATCCGCTATTAAACGGTGGCGGTCAGCAGAAAAATATGCGTTCGGGAACGGAGAATGTTATTGGTATTGCTGCATTTTCAAAAGCATGTGAGGAAATGGCAGAATTTGATAATGAATATATTAGTGGCTTAAGGAGTTATCTGTGTGACAAAATATCGGAAAATATAGATAATATCAAGATTAACGGAGCACAGAATGAGCAACAGGCAGGATATATACTAAACGTTTCCTTTTTGGGAATAAAGGCGGAAATTTTGCTGCACTCTCTTGAAAGATATGAGATATATGTTTCAACTGGTTCTGCATGTTCGACAAATAAGCCTATGCCAAGCCATGTTCTTACCTCTATGGGCTGTTCCAGAGATGAAATAAACGGAGCCATAAGATTTAGTCTTTCAAGAGAGCTTACAGTTGAGGATATGGACAAAACAGCAGAGGCTTTGAAAAAAGAGGTAGAAATGATAAGAAAATATGTAAGATAACTGAAAGGGAAAGAGAATGAGTTATATAAGTAAAACTAATCTCACAGTCAGATATAGTGAAACAGATAAAATGGGTATTGTCCATCATTCACGTTATTATCCATGGTTTGAGATATCAAGAGGTGATTTCATAAAAAGCTTTGGCATAAGTTACAACCAGATGGAGAATGATGGAATATATATGCCTCTTACTGAAACGGGTGCAAAATACATTGAAGGTGTCGGATACGATGAGGAAGTTGTAATCACTTGCAAAATGGTAAAGCTTACGGTTGTTCGCTGTGAATTTTACTATGAGGTTTTGCGTGCTTCTGATTTAAAGCTTGTAACAACAGGCAGAACTGCTCATGCATTTTGCGATACATCTATGAAGCCTATAAATTTAAAGAAAAAATATCCCCAATATTACGAAATTTTTGAAAAATTAGTTTGTGGAGAAGAATAATGAAAACAACATATCTTATAAAAAGATTTATTCCATACTATAAAAAATATACATCAATATTGATATTTGACCTCTTTTGCGCTTTTCTTACAGCTATTTGTGAGGTTATATTTCCTTTGCTTGTACGCTTTATAACGGATAGTGCGGTTAAGGATATCGGTATATTGACTCCTTCGTTGATTATAAGAATAGGTCTGTTTTACATAGTTTTAAGAATAATTGATGTTGTTGCATATTACTATATGGCAAACAGAGGTCATGTCATGGGTGCTATGATTGAGACAGATATGAGAAGGGATTTGTTTGATAAGCTGCAAAGTCAGACCTTCGAATTTTATGCGAATAATAAGATAGGTCAGCTTATGTCGAGGATAACAAATGACCTGTTTGATATTACGGAGTTTTCACATCATTGTCCTGAGGAATTTTTCATAGCAGGAATAAAGATAATTGCATCATTTATAATTTTGTGCGGTTTTAGTGTTCCACTAACATTAATTATTTTTTTGATTTTACCTATAATGCTTGTTTTTTGTATGAAGCTTAACAGGAAGATGAAGGATACATTTAAAAGGAACAGGGAACAGACAGGAGTAATTAATGCTCAGGTTGAGGATTCACTTCTTGGGATAAGAGTTGTAAAGTCTTTTGCTAATGAGGAACTGGAAAAGGAAAAGTTTGAAAAGGGAAATACGGTATTTTTAGGGCTTAAAAAGCTTTCCTATAAATATATGGGAATGTTTCAGAGTGTAACACGTTTTTTTGACGGACTAATGTACATTACATGTGTAATTGCCGGCTCATTCTTTTTAATAAAGAATAAAATTACAACGGGAGATTTTATGGCATATTTGCTCTATATTTCAACACTTATTACATCTATAAGAAAAATAGTTGAATTTACAGAGCAGTTTCAAAGAGGAATGACAGGAATAGAGAGATTTATAGAGGTCATGGATTCGGAGGTCACAATCAAAGATGTCAGCAATGCGGAACAGTTGCCTGAAATTGAGGGTGAAATAGAATTTAGAAATGTAGACTTTTCTTACACAGACGGAAATAAAAATGTATTGACAAAAATAAATCTTTTAGTCAATAAGGGAGATAATATAGCAATTGTCGGTGCGTCGGGAGGCGGAAAGACAACACTATGTAATCTTATTCCTCGATTTTATGATGTTACCGGAGGACAGATTTTGATTGACGGAAGGGATATCAGAAACGTAAGCATGAAGAGCTTAAGGGAGCAAATAGGAATTGTCCAGCAGGATGTGTATCTGTTCAGTGGTACAATAGCAGAGAATATTGCGTATGGAAAACCAGGTGCAACATTTGATGATATTGAAAAAGCGGCACAGCTTGCAGGAGCAGAAGAGTTCATAAAAAAGCTTCCTGATGGATATGACACATATGTTGGTGAAAGGGGTATTAAATTATCGGGCGGTCAGAAGCAGCGAATATCAATAGCAAGAGTATTTTTGAAAAATCCTCCAGTTTTAATTCTTGATGAGGCAACCTCGGCACTCGATAATGAAAGCGAAAGAGTGGTGCAACAGTCCCTGGAGGAACTTGCAAAGGGAAGAACCGTATTTACAATAGCTCATCGTTTAACTACAATTAAGAACGCAAAAACAATACTTGTTCTTACCGAAAACGGAATAGAAGAGCAGGGAAGCCACGAAGAACTGATTTCACAAGACGGCATATATAAAAGAATGTATGAGATGTATAAATATTAAAGCATAATGCTTGACAAGTGAATTCTAATT
>JAFQNU010000180.1 GCA_017420825.1 Clostridia bacterium | reverse complement strand
TTAACCTCGAAATAAAGCTCACTGCCCTCGATATTAAGGCTTGAGATAATCGGCTTGCCTGTTACCTCAATAATCATAAATGGAGTTGTATATGTAATCATGGGGGTAAGCTCATCGGTTGTGAATATTTCAACAGGCACAAGCTCGGTTATGGTGTGTTCTTCTGTTACGGTGTAGGTGTGATATATATCCTTAATCATAACACCGCCGTCACCCTCGCCATCTGTTTCACTTATCCATTCCTCATCATCGGGAGTAAGTGAGGTTTCATAATCAGCCCATTCAAATATAATAACCTGTGCGTTCGGGTCAGAGGTAAATGCAGCTGCTGACTCCTTTGACAGCTTAGTTACACTTTCGCCGACCTTTTTCGACCTATCTTCATAAGTCACTTCAACAAGCTTTGTGACCTCCTGCGGAACATATTCAATTCTGCTTCCGCCGCCTGTGTCGGTCATATAGTAGTTAACCTCGGGCATTGCAGAGACGATGTATTCTCCCGGCTTATCAAACGAGACCGAAAATTTTCCGTCATCATCTGTTTTTATAATATCGTTGTTGTTTATAATATATCTGCCCTTGTCGTCTACAATTTCAGCATCGGGTATCGGATCGTTATCTCTCGGGTGTCCGTAATGCTGATGAAGTGACATAGAGACGTCTTCATTGACGGCAATATTATTTATTTTTGCCTTACTGAAGGTTGCAATAGCCTGTGAGTGACCTTCATCATATAAGCACACCTGAATTTCGTCACCATCTTTTATTATAACATTTTGCGGAAGTGTGTATATATCCTCACCGTTTTTATACATGACATTTGCAACCGACCGCCCCATAAAATATTTTGTTTCGCCCTTATTTGTAAGCATGAAATAGTCTCCGACACTATCAGCTCCGTATAAATTTATATGCAGCTGAATCAGTGCATGTATATATGTTATATCACCTATTGTCTGAATGTCTGTCAACGTGTCGCCATAGAGCGAAATATCAAACTCCGATACCGTCAGCGGCTGTCTTTTGACAAGCACATTGAAGGGCTCTTCGTGGTCGGTTATATCCGTAACCGTTATGTATACACTTATGCTTTCTTCTGCCTTTGCTGTCCATGACACCATGCACAGTGCAATGGACATTATAAGAATAATACTTAATATCTTTTTAAACATTGTCATCACTCCTTTACCATTCTTCTACCTCTGTATTACCTTCGTCACCATCTTCAGGCACTGTTGCCTCATATTCCTCTTCGATAATAATTACTCCGTCAGATGTTTCAAAGCTCCATTGCCAGTATTCATCAGTAGTTATAACTTCTCCGCCCATTTCAACAGAGGTTTGCTTATATTCAAGGCTTATAATTTTATTTCCGTCCGGCGTCAGTAAGCTCCAGCCTTTATTTTTAAAGCCAGTTATCAGCCCGGATACGGCTGTGTTATCAAGAATATTTTTTAAGCACTCAACCGATACAGTTATCTCATGCACACTGTTTTCTGATGATGCCTGTTCTGTATCAATTGTTTTGAGAGAAGTTAAAAGCGAATTAAAGCTGTCAATTGTAAGACTTGTACAGTCGGATAAATCAAGGTATAGAGGGCTTCCTGTTTCCTCCGCTCCGAAATCTACATTTTTTAACGAATAGCACTTAAAAAACATATTCTGACATGAGCTGCGTTGTGTAATGGGGTCTTGTGTACCGTCACCCCAATATACTGACACGCTTTCAAGCGACTGACAGCCTGCATACATTGATGTGTACGTTTTTACAATCGGACAGCTTTCAAATATAAGAGCAGGCGGTGTTACAAGCTTTGCACAATTTACAAAAGCATACATCATGTTCGGCTTTTTTGCTGTTAGTGTAATTGTAGTGTTGCTTAAATCCTCAATATTTTCACAGCCCATAAAGCAATATGTTATTTTATCTGCATATATAGGGTGTTTTGGAGAAATTTCCTCATGCCTCCAGTTAACAAATGCATAGCTGTAATCTGTCCGCTCTCCATTATTTTGAAATGCGTCCCAGAAATCAGACTGCGATTGTGACGCACCGTCACGAAAAGCTATATCCACATTCTCCCTGAGTGTTTCAATTTCGGACAGAGCCGAGTTGTAGCTCTCGAAAAGTAAGCTTAGCTCCTTTTCGAGATTTTCTATTTTTGCCTGCTGTGATACCGAGACGCCTGTGGAAATTGATACCGATGGGGGAGCAGGTACACTAATCTCTATGTTAACCATATCATGCACCCCATTTCACAATAAAATCACCGTCACTGACCGTTATAATGGTGTTATTCTGATATATAACCATCTTATACTGATACTGACCTTGTGGAAGTAATTTCTTTTCGGTATCATTGAGTGTTACGGTAAATATTAAATCTTCACCTATGGCTATTGTTTTGTCAATAATACTTTCGGATTGTTCTGTTTCAGCTATTACAAATCTTAATTGCATACCTGTCTCAAAAATGGTATCTTTTTTCGGAGTTACATTTATCGAAAAGGTGTCTCCGTAAGTATATTCAATATCATATCCGTTAACTTTTATCATTTTATATTCCTCCGAATGCGTAAATTTCTACGGTTACTGTTTTGTCATCTAAGTAACTATGTGCGTCTATACTTGTGCTGAAGGTTATGCTGCTGTCATCTGACGAGGCAAGCGTTAAAGTAAAATATTTGTCAAGACTTCCTATGTGCTGTATCCGGATGTGAGCATAGCTTTGACCGGAAACGATATAATGTCTGTCGTCACCGTCATAATCATA
>JAFQNU010000179.1 GCA_017420825.1 Clostridia bacterium | reverse complement strand
TAAATTGTTCAGGTATCATACGGATACGGATTGTTTACAGGCGGACTTGGTGCGCATGGCGGTGCACAGAAGATTGGTGCAACTGTAATTCCAGCCTCTTCGGGAAACACGCAAAGACAAATTCAGACAATGATAGACATGAAATCAACAATTCTTTGTTGTACTCCTTCATATGCAATGTTCCTCGGTGAGACAATTGAGGAAATGGGGGTAAAGGATCAACTAAGCCTAAAAGCAGGAATATTCGGAGCAGAGCCTTGGACAGAGGACATGAGGAAAGCAATTGAAGAAAAGCTTAATATAAAAGCTCATGATGTTTACGGCTTATCAGAAATTATGGGACCGGGTGTTTCATATGAATGTGAATGTCAGCAGGGTATGCATATCAATGAGGATATGTTTATTGCTGAAATTATTGACCCTGATACTGGCGAGGTTTTGCCTGAGGGTTCAAAGGGTGAGCTTGTGTTCACAACTCTTACAAAGGAAGGATTCCCTGTAATAAGATACAGAACAAGAGATATTTGCTCGCTTATATATGAACCATGTAAGTGCGGAAGAACCTTTATAAGAATGAATAAGCCGACAGGCAGAAGTGATGATATGCTGATTATCAGAGGTGTAAATGTATTCCCATCACAGATAGAAGAGGTACTCCTAAAGCTTGGTTCAGATGTAACACCTAACTATCAGATTGTTGTTGACAGAGTTAATAATTCCGACACTCTTGAGGTACAGGTTGAAATGTCAGAAGCACTGTTCTCAGATGACGTTAAGTCAATTGATAAGGTTGCAAAGAACATACATGAGCAGTTAAAGAGTATACTTGGTCTTTCTGCAAAGGTAACTCTTGTAAGTCCAAAGACTATTGCAAGAAGTGAAGGTAAAGCAAAAAGAGTCATAGATAACAGAAAATTGGTATAAAAGGAGGAACTTGTTATGTTGATTAAGCAGATTTCGGTATTTGTGGAAAATAAACCCGGAAAGCTTTCGGAGGTTATAAAGGAAATAGGAGATTGCGGAATTGACATTCATGCATTGTCAATGGCAGATACTACCGATTTTGGTGTTTTAAGACTTATTGTAAATGAGCCTGAAAAGGTTAAAGAAATACTCAAGAATAAGGGGATGGTTGTGAAAACAAATGAAGTTATTGCAATCGTTGTTGAGGATAAGCCGGGTGGTCTTGCAATTATTCTTGAAAATTTAAAGGAAAAGGGCATTGGAATAGAATATATTTATGCTTTTATAGGGAAAAATGTAAATGGTGCTAATGTTGTAATGAAGGTTGATAAACCTGAGGTTGCAATTGAAGCATTAGGTAAAACAGATGTAGTTGTTGTTCCGGCGGCAGACCTGTTCAGATAATGTATTTTGGAGCATTGTATTTGGCAATGCTCCTTTTTAAATCCAAAAATTTTTATATTATTATAAATACTCTCATTTTTGACTGAAAGTTATCAGTATCATTTATCGCTTATAGGGAGAAATTATTATTGTAAGCGAGGTGATAAAAATTTGTCAAAAAATAAAATTTTAAAGTGTTTTTTTGTTTTTTTTGTTCTTAATTTTTTATTATATTTCTCAATTCCGTCTCAAATTATACTACCTGAGCACTCGCAGTTATCAATAAAAGCATTGCCTATCGGCTCTTTTTGCCAAGTGACAGAGGAATGTTCAACAACAATAGAAAAGGCTGATAATTCAGTGAGGATTAATTCTCAAAATGCCGGGGAGTATGAATATAGTTATCGGTTGTTTAACACAATACCTATTAAACAGGTGAACGTTTCGGTTGTGCCTAAAAGGTATGTAATACCGTCAGGAGAGACAATCGGAGTTAAGATTTATACAAAAGGCTTGCTTGTAATAGATGTTTCTGCGGTGTACGCAAAGGACATGACAGAGCATTTTCCGGCAAGAGATGCAGGTATAGCTGTCGGGGACAGGATTATGAGTGTTGATGGTATAGAACTGAAAACCAATGAAGAGTTTGCACAGTATATAAATAGTGTAAAAACAAAAGTAAAATTAAAAATTGCAAGAGATGATACTGAATTTGAAACAGAGATAACACCGGTAATGTCAAATGACAATGACATCTATAAGGTTGGATTGTGGGTCAGAGACAGCACGGCAGGAATAGGAACATTGACCTGCTATGATTTGCAAACAGGAGAATATGCAGCACTCGGTCATGCAATTTGTGATTCGGATACAGGTGAGATTATGACTGTTTCAAATGGCGGATTAATTAACTGTAAGGTTGTTTCTATTCAAAAGGCACAAAGCGGAAAACCTGGAGAATTAACAGGAGC
>JAFQNU010000178.1 GCA_017420825.1 Clostridia bacterium | reverse complement strand
GCCGAAGAAATCAAGTCCTGTAAAGATTTATTTGAATGGTGAATCAATGTCCTTTCATACATCGCCAAAGCTGATTGGTAATGTGTGCATGGTTCCGCTGTTTGATTATATCTCGGCAGTTGATATTCATGAAGAGGCAGTTTTTGACAAGGACTCTGAGAAAATAACAGTATCTTCGGGCAAAAATACAATCGAATTTTTGTTGTATAATAAAAATGTTAAACTGAATGGCAAGCTTGTTAAGGCTGAGAGAGAGCCAATGATTATAAAGGATACAGTGTTTGTTCCTTTGAGGCTTCTTACAGAAGGGCTGGGCGGTACAGTTGAAGCATCAAAGGATAAAGACGGAGCTTTGGTTGTGCGTGCAGAACTTTTGGCTGAAGATGAAACCGCAAAGCTTGTAAATGAAAGAAATATTCAAAGCAGAACCGATTACCTTATCTGGATTTCTAAATCCGAATATAAGGTGAGAGTTTTCAACAAGGTTAACGGAAAATGGAAAAGTGACAGAGAATTTGACTGTTCTATTGGGGCAAAAAGAACTCCAACCATAACAGGTGAGTATGAATACTTCTCAAAGGAGAAGCAGTGGTCGTACCCCGGCTACTACGTTGCGCCGATAATGCGTTTTTACAGAGGCTACGCATTACACAGTACATTAATTAAGTATGACGGAACCGCATATGACGATACAGTTGGTGCTATGATATCACATGGCTGTATAAGACTCCATCCTGATGATATAGGTTGGCTTGCGGATAATATACCGTTATACACAAAGATATATATAACAGATTAATAATTTATTTTAGGAGGATAAAATTATGGCATTTACAGCTCAAGATGTAAAAGAATTAAGAGAAATGACCGGTTGCGGTATGATGGATTGTAAAAAGGCACTTACCGAAACAGACGGTGATAAGGATAAGGCAGTTGAGTATTTGAGAGAAAAGGGACTTGCAACTGCTGCTAAGAAGGCAGGAAGAATTGCTTCTGAAGGTATTGTTAAGGCTTATCTTACAGATGATAAGAAGATTGGTGTATTGCTTGAGGTTAACTCAGAAACTGACTTCGTTGCAAAGAATGCAGAGTTCCAGACATTTGTTGCTGATGTTGCAAAGGCTGTTGCAGACAACAATCCTGCAGATGTTGATGCATTAAAGGAAATCAGATATCCTGGCTCTGATGCAACAATCGGCGAGACATTGACAGCTCTTATTGCAAAAATCGGTGAGAACATGAACATCAGAAGATTTGCAAGAGTTGAGGGAAATGTTTGCTCATATACACATGGTGAGGGAAGAATTGGTGTATTGGTTGAGGCTGAAGGAAGTCTTGCTGATGATGTGGCTTATGAGGCTGCAAGAGACGTTGCAATGCAGGTTGCTGCTATCAATCCTCTTTATCTTTCAAAGGACACTGTTCCTGCAGAAGATGTTGAAAAGGAAAAGCACATCATTATTGCACAGATTAAGGAAGATCCTAAGAATGCCAATAAGCCTGAAAACATTCTTGAAAAGATGGTTGGCGGAAAAATTAACAAGTTCTATGAGCAGAACTGTTTATTACAGCAGGAATTTGTTAAGAACGGCGACTATAAGGTAGAAGCATATCTTGCAGAGAAGGGTGTTAAGCTTGTTAATTATGTAAGATTTGAAAAGGGCGAAGGTCTTGCTAAGAAGGAAGAGAACTTTGCTGATGAAGTTGCAAGCATGATTAAATAAATCATATAAACTTTTAACTTTATAAAGAACCCACAAAACTGCAGTAATTATGCGGTGTTGTGGGTTTTTTAGTAAATCGCTCCCAAACACCGTAATTTATCGTAAAATACCATATATTTTCATCATAATTTGGGTAAAAGTTGAGTATTGGTTGGGTACAAATTATTATACCCAACTCCTAATTAAAATTTGTCTGTTACTTTAAATAGTGCATAGGGTTTAGCTTAAATTTAAATAGAAGAATGAAAAGATTTTAAGTCAGCAGGAAAATTTAGAGGAAAGAAAATATAAAAGAAAACAGAACATAT
>JAFQNU010000177.1 GCA_017420825.1 Clostridia bacterium | reverse complement strand
TTCCTGATAAAGAATTTCAGAGAGGGTACACAATACATCTTCCCTTTCATCGGAGAAAACCTCCTGCCACAGCAATGCTTCAGCAGTTGCTCTGTGATTTTTCTGTACTGCATATAGAGCAAGTGCACCGCAATTATTCTTTTTAGATGCATCAACAAGTCTTTGTCCGATGTCTGCAACCATATCAACAGAGAATGTATCTGTATCGGTAATATTCTCTTCTACATACTTCTTAGCATCGTCAAATCTTCCCTCAACAACTGCCATTTCAAAAATATTCAGATTAATTGAACTGAATTTCTCAAGATTTTCCCTACATTTTTGAGCCGCCGCCTCATTGCCCTCTGTCTCATAGTGCGCAATCAAAAGTTCTGCACTTTGTGCACAATATTCTAATTCCGGATGATTTGCCACAAGCTCTGAAATCTTATCAGGCTTAAATCTCATTGCATCACAATAATACGACAAGCCTATACCTGTCATTCCCTCTGTCTTTGAGAAAATATGCCAATAATCCTCTGCTCTTTCTTCCTCATTCATTATATCAAGTAAGAGCTTTACTGTCTCGACGCTCTTATCGGCTCTCAAAAGCATATGTTCTGCTTGTCTGTTCTTGTTTCCCTCAACCGCATATAATCTTTTCGCACACTCAAGCTTATCAAACAAATTTTCATATACGAGAGATGAAATAATTTCGCTATCTATTTCCTCATCAATTATATAGGAATTATCATCAATATATTTTTCAAGCTCTTCTTTTGTTCCAGAAACAATAATTTCCTCAAGGTCAGTCAGTTTAGGAAAATATTCTGATATTTTATCAACAAGTATTGCTTCTCCATCTGTCTCCCATGACTTTGATATTGCGACAGATACTCCGTTTTCTCCCACTGCGTAATGTAATTCGCTGTTCTCATCATCTATTTCCTCATAATACAGATAGTTCCTTCTGTCCTTTATCTTTTCCACAACAGAAGCTATATCATTTATTGATGCGTCATTACCTATAGCAGCATTTATTAATGCCATTTGTACTGTAATGCCAAAATAATCCATATGTTCCTGACTACGCTTATCAGAATATGCAAAATCAGAATAAACACCAAGCTTTTCATAGCATTCACTTATCTTATCAGGTGCATCTGCACCCTCTTCAAGCAAAGCTGAAAATTCAATTATATCCTCCTCTATCTTATATGTCATAAGTCCATACTTTGTAAATAACTCGGTATATAGTCCGCACAATTCTTTAACAAGATGCTTTATCTCATCAAGAACTGTCATATTAATATTCTTTGAATTTATTTTCTCCTCTATTACACTTACAGACAAATCCTCATCTGCACGAATATTAAAATATACTAAATTTTCCTTTATACTCTCATATACGTTATAATATTCCTCTATAAATTCAATCAGATCTCTGTCTATCTGTTTTCCGCTTTTAATTGTATTACCGATATCTGACAGAACGGCATCTGCCTTTTCAATCATTACATCAATAGTATTGATTTTGGAAACCACCTTTTCTCTTATGTAAAAAGCATTCGGTGCCTCCGAGCCGAGATTACACTGATTATATATCTCCTCCCAAAGCTCTGCCTCTTCTCCCTCTACATTCATACCATTATATGCCCACATATCACGCAGATATCTGTGTGTTGATTGATTAGTAGCAAAGAGCGGATTTTCCTCCATAACTCCGTAAATTATCTCATTTGTTTCTGTTTTAAGGCCTGTATCGAAAATGTATCTTCTTCCCTGCACAGTATCTGCTGTTCTGACCTTATTGAGCAAAATGCTCCTTATAAAATTATGAGCTACAACCTCTGAATAGTTTATATCCGGATCTGCACAAATCTTTTTTAGCTTAGTTTTCTCTGAATTCCAATACCCCATAAAGGAAATCGAGTGCATATATCCCACTTCACCACCATCGGTTTTTACAGGAGTGCTCACACCCTTAGTCTGAACGTTTAATGCTCCTCCTGTCGGGTCACTTGTATCATGAATAATAAGACCACGTGCCGCCAAATCATCAAGCATAGCCTTTTGTCCCTTGGTATAAAGTGCACGAATCGACTTTATCCTCGGGCTTGCATACTTTTCAAGCACAGCAGGAAAATATGAGTCAAGCATCTTTCCTTTATATTGCTCATTTACAACACCTATAAGCCACAAGCCAAATTCCTCGGCACATGCCTCCCAGGAAATTGGTGTGGCGAGCTCAACAAGCACTTGCCTTCCACCATTCATTTCTGCTGGAAACACTCTGAATATATCCGGAAATTGCTCAAAGAATTTTTTTAACAAACTTTTACCAGGCTGTACATATTCCTTATAGTCGATCCCTGCCGGAATGAGCATTTCAACGTTAAGCTTTGTTATAATAGCCCTGTCTCTATTCGAGAAAAATTCTGTTGCAAGCTTTTTTAATTTAGCTCTGAACTTATCATCTATTACCTTCATTTTATTGACCTCCACAAAAATAAACACTTATTTTTATTTTATCATCTTTTATATAATAAATCAATATTTTTCAACATTTTTCATCATTTAATATCAAAAGTTCAGTTATATTTGTATAGAATTATCAAACAACAAAAAAACTGTCGCATCAGCAACAGTTTTTTT
>JAFQNU010000176.1 GCA_017420825.1 Clostridia bacterium | reverse complement strand
TGTCGTTTTCCATTCTTATCTTCTGTATAGGTTATAATTCCATACGGAAGCAGCTCATCAGCAATCTTGATTACCACATCAAGACTACCTCCGGGATTTCCTCTCAAATCAAGGACAAGAGATTTCATTCCCTGCTCCTTTAATATGTTAAGACTTTCAGAAAATTCATCATAGGTGTCCTTTGCAGTCTCATCCTCTACATCTGCAGAATTAAATGCTGTTATTCTGACATATCCTATGCTGTCATCAAGCATTTTTTCGCTTACAGAGTCGTTTTCAACAATGCCTCTCTCGACCTCTATATCCATTTCTTTTCCGTCTCTCTCAATTGTCAAAACAACCTTTGTGCCTGCCTTTTCCTCTAAATCAGCACCTCTTATTGCCGCAACAGCCGCATCCATTTCATCTCCAAGATAGTATATGCCGTCTACAGCCAACACAAAATCTCCTGCAAGTATTCCTGCCTTTGCAGCACCAGAACCATCTATCGGTGATACAACTACAAGCTTTTCCGTTTCAGGATCAATTGATAACACAATACCTACACCCATAAAACTGTTTGAAAGATTTGTCTTATATGACTCATAGTCGTCTTTTGAATAATAATTTGTATAATGGTCATCCACTGCTAAAAGCATCCCTGCCGCAGCAAAATCTCCCATTTTATCCTCATCTGCCTCATATAGACTATAATCCTTCAATATTCTTGCTATTTTAGAAACCTTGGAATTAAATTCCCCATTATTTCTTACATACAGTATATCTCTTACAGTATTGGTCAATACACAAGCTACAATCGCTGTTATTGCCACAACTCCCTTAGTATTCAATTTAAAACGCCTCCTAAAATTGTTAAATGCTATATTCTATGCATTTCTTATCATAACTATACTAATTGCCGCAGAACAAACTCCTGCGGCAAATTTATTACAAATAATTTCTCGGATTTTTCAATTCACCATTAACTCTGACCTCAAAATGTATATGAGGGCCTGTCGAGTTGCCTGTCGAACCGCATTTTGCTATAGCCTGACCTCTTGTTACCTTTTGTCCCTTTGAAACAAGAAGCTTGGAGTTATGTGCATACAACGTAACATATCCGCCACCATGGTTGATGGTTATGTAATATCCATAGCTGTTATTCCAGCCTGCCGTTACAACAGTTCCTGCTTCAGCAGCAAGCACATTCGTACCAAGACCTGCTCCGATATCCATTCCCCTGTGCAGACTCCTTGTACCTGAAATCGGATGTATTCTATATCCAAACTCCGACGTCACCCTTGTAGAGCTTGCAGACGGCCATGCAAATTTTCCATTACCTGAATATGCAGGTGCCGACGATTTTGATGATGCCGAAAGGGCAGAGTTTAATTCTCTCTCAAGCTGTGCATAATCGTCCTCCATCTTCTTTTCTTCTCTTTTAAGACTTTCAATATCGCTGTTTAAAGAGTCAATTATTCTCTGCTTTTCCTGCTTTAAGCCTTCAAGATTGGACATTTTTCCATCTAATATTTTTTTTGCCTCAACCTGCTCGCTTTGTTCATTTATAACAAGCTGTCTTGCTGACTCTAATTCGGTTTTTGAATTGGCATAGTCATCTATAACCGCCCTGTCATAATTATAAACACTTTTTATAACAGAAATTCTTGTTATAAGGTCGCTTAAACCATTTGACTCAAGTAAAAGTTCAAGATATGATGTAGCTCCATATTCATACATTACCTTTAGTCTCTGACCAAGGCGCTGTTTATTTTGTGCTATCTGATTTGCAAGCTGTTCTATCTGTACATTTTTTTCATCAATCTCTGCCTGTTTTTCATTTATTACAGCTTCAACGTCTGATATATCATCAAGCAAAGCAGTTATTTGTATATCAAGACTGTTTCGCTTCTCAAGCTCGGCATTTTTTTCTGCAAGCTTTGAATTTATTTCTTTTTCTGTTTGCTTTATCGACTCATTTCTCTTTTGCATCTGCTCCTTCAATTCTGAAACACTTCTCGCAGCATCCGCCCCGATAACAGAGGTAAACATAAAAAGTACAGAGAAAAAGAGAGAAAGATTCTTCTTTAACATATTACACTCCCATTATACTTTTAAGTATTTATTCATAGATATGGCACTGCCTATCACTCCGATAAGACAGCCAAAAAGCACAAACAATATACCTATAAATGGTGCAAGCTGTGTATACGAAACAAGCTCTACCACATCAAAGCCTGAATTCAAATACATTTTACTCAAAGCTATATATCCCCATGAAATCATTCCAAATGATAATAATGCTCCGATAATTCCTATCATAACACCCTCTATTACAAAAGGTATTCTGATAAATGCATCTGTTGCACCTATATACTTCATAATATTAATTTCTTTTCTTCTGTTAAAAACTGTGAGACGAACAGTGTTTGATATAATAACCATAGATACTAATAACAAAATTATCATTATAACAATGCTCACCTTTTTTACAACATTCGAAACAGTAAGAACAATATTTGTCATATCCTGCTTATTCTCAATATGGTCAACATCAGCTATTTTCGAAAGCTCTGACACAGTCTGCTCTGTAAGTGAAATATCAGCAAGAGTTATTTTATATGAGTCAGAAAATGGGTTATCCTCCTCAGTGTATTCTCCGATTAATTCCTCTCTGCCCTTAAATACATCATTCATGGCATAATTATACAACTCTTCTCTTGTATAAAGCTCAAATGCTTTTACATTAGAAACAGCGACTATTTCTTCACCAATCTGAGTAATTCTCTCATCTGTTATTCCGTTTGTCATATAAAGCTGTACTTCACACTGATCCTTCATCTGCTCGGTATATGAGTTTACATTTATTGAAATAACGGTAAACAATCCGAGAATCAGTAAGCAACAGGTTATAGTAAACAATGATGCTATACTCATAAGACCATTTCTGATTAAGTTTTTCTTTGCCTGTGATACAGAATATCTTACCTTAGACAGGTTGAACATTGTACTCACCTCCAACCTCGTCTCTGACAACCTTGCCATCACGAATTTCAACAACACGTTTTTTCATAACATCAACTATTTCCTTCGCGTGTGTTGCCATAATTATTGTTGTTCCCATCTGGTTTATATTATCAAGAATTTCCATGATTTCCATAGCAGTTTTTGGGTTTAAGTTTCCTGTCGGCTCGTCCGCAATAAGAATAGAGGGATTATTTACAAGCGCACGCGCAAGAGCCACTCTTTGCTGTTCTCCTCCCGAAAGCTCTTTAGGAAGCATCTTTGCTTTATAATTCAAACCTACCATATTTAAAACAACAGGAACTCTTCTTCTTATTTCACGTCTTGATGCTCCGACTATACGCATTGCAAATTCAACATTTTCATATACAGTTCTGTCTTCTAAAAGTCTGAAATCCTGAAAAACAACGCCCATCTTTCTTCTAAGATACGGAATTTCCTTTTGTGAAATTTTTGTTATATCTTCACCATATAGGTACACTTGTCCTGAAGTTACATTTTCCTCACGCATGAGTATTTTTGTTACCGTTGTCTTACCCGCACCGCTTGAACCTACAAGAAATACAAACTCCCCGTTTTCAATTTTGAGGTTAACCTCGTCAAGTGCAAGAGTACCGTTATCATACTCCTTTGTGACGTCTTTAAATTCTATCATACTACCACCCGAATAATTATTTCTTCATTGCATTTGACTCAAGGTACTTATGCACCATCATAGCAACCTTAAATACAATTGCCTGGTCAAACTTACGAAGATCCAATCCGGTGAGCTTATTAATTTTCTCAAGTCTGTACACAAGTGTATTTCTGTGTACAAATAGCTGTCTTGATGTTTCTGATACATTTAAATCATTTTCAAAGAATTTATTGATTGTAAGTATTGTTTCACTGTCAAGAAGGGTAATATCGCCTTTTTTAAGAACTTCTGACAAAAACAGCTCACAAAGCTTAGTAGGAAGTTGATAAATATGTCTGCCAATACCAAGGTTTTCATAGTTTAGAATGTATTTTTCTTCATCAAATACCTTTCCTACCTCAATAGCAACCTGTGATTCCTTATAAGCGTTATTAAGCTCATTAATGTTCATAGCAACTCTGCTTATACCAATTAAAACCTTGTTCATTGACTCAGCATTAACATTATCCAAAATAGTTTTAGCCATTTCCTCAAGCTCAGCAGATGAAAGCGCTTCCTTTAACTCCTTGATAAGAACAATATTCTCAGTATCAATATTTACTATAAAGTCCTTTTCCTTATCCGGGAACATATTTCTTATAACATCATATATTGCCTGCTCACCCTTCTTCTGCACCTTGATATAAAATACCGCTCTTGGTACTTCTGTGTCAATATGCAACTCGTGAGCCTTCTGATAAAAATCGTATGCAAGCATATTATCAAAAATAATATTTTGCATAAAGATTGTTTTGTCATACTTTTCATCATAGTAAAGTCTTACGTTGTTAGCTGCAACAGTTACCGCATTACAACAATACTTTGATATTTCATCAACACCCTCAACATATACAACATATTCAGGATATGGCTTCCCTGAAATAAGTTTAACTGTATAACCATTTTTAAAATACAGCTTATCATCGCTTGGTATTGCATATGCAAGTTCTTCTATAATCTCCTCTGAAACCTCCGGGCCGTTTGCAGCAAACACCATACCATGGGCATCAGCTATACCAAATCTCTTAGGAAACACCTCTGCCATCTGTGAAACAATATTCCCAAACGCCTTACTTATCATCATAATCCCTCCATTTTTCATAACGATACATGTATATCATTTTAATTTTATCACAAAATATCTCTTTTGTACAGTTTTTTTGCAAAAAAACTCTAAATTTTTAAACAATTTTCAAATAGTTAACAAATTATCTCAAAATATTTGCTATTTTTGACATTTTTCAAGTACAAACTCACATAATTTCTTTGTTGAATCAGGCTTTCCAATATGCTCGACACTTTCTTTAATTAAATCCATCCTCCATTTATTGTTCATAAGCTCATACAAAGCCTCATCAACAGGGAATGTTTGAGTTGACATCATCGCAACGCCACTGTTTACTAAAAACTCAAGATTTCTGTCCTCCTGTCCGGGAATTGGATTTAGTAAAATTGCAGGCAATTTTTTTGCAAGCAGTTCTGATGTTGTCAAACCTCCCGGCTTGGTTATAATACAATCTGACGCATCCATCAACAGGTCTATATAATCTATAAAATCATATGTTACTACACTCTTTTTCCATACATGGTCATCTATTTCTTTTTTTGCCTTTTTGTTGTTTCCGCACACACATAAAACCTGAAATTCAGTATCAAGCTCATCAATTTTTTCAAGACATGCAGATATATTTCCAAAGCCCATTGAACCCATCATCATGAGCACAGTGAATTTATCGTCAATCCCAAGCTTTTCACACGCCTCTGCCTTGTCAAGCTTTGTTGAAAATTTTTGCTTTATAGGTATGCCGTACGGCAAAATTTTTTCAGTCGGAATACCCTTTTTATTCATTTGATTATTTAAAAGTGCATCAGCTGTTACATAATAATCTATTTTTGTGCTTTCCCAAAACGGATGCACTGTAAAATCCGTAACTATACCAAAGGTCGGACAGCATATGTATTCCTTCTCCTTTAAAAAAGTCATCAAAAGGCAGGCATAGCTGTGAGTTCCTATTACAACATCAGGTTTATAGTCAACAACAAAATCCTTAAGCTTTCTTGTTACAAGCTTGGATACAACCGTAACAGGAGACAGCTTGTCATACTCTTCCTCACGTTTATCAAGCAAGGTATATGCCTTTCCATAAACGTCAGGTAAATATTTTGTTGAGAAAAGATAACCATCCGATATTGACTCAGATAATCTCGGATTAATATATTCAAAGGTGTCAAGCATAACACATTCAACACCTTTATCGGTCAGATAATCCATTACCGCCTGTCCTGTCGAATGGTGTCCAAAACCCGCCTTTACTGACATTACAAGACATTTCATAACAAAAATTCCGCCTTTCATATCTAATTTTCATGAAAATTAAAATTTACTATTGAAAAATATACTGTTTAGTAATATAATATATACAATAATTATATCAAATTTTATTTAAAATTTCAAGATATTTTTAAAATTA
>JAFQNU010000023.1 GCA_017420825.1 Clostridia bacterium | reverse complement strand
TCTGCTCCCGTTTTTCCCCTTACATAAATCGGTGCTCCGTCACGCATGAGAATATTGGTATCATATATAAGATTGTTTTCAATACGAATATTCTTTAAAAGACCGAAATTCTGTGCTGATGCTTCCTCAGCATCAGAATAAATTCCCCAGCCTATATGTAATCCCGAATAATTCAAATTTGAAATTTCGTTATTTCTGATATTCACATTACCTGCCATTCCAACAGAAATTCCAACACCCGAAACAAAATCTGTTGCAGAGTCTGTAATTTTGTTATTGACAATATCTATATCGGAAATTACATCAACAATATCGGTAATATTTCTATACTCACTGCTGACTCCACCGACCATAACAGCCGTTCCCGATATATCGTTCAGCTCACAGCCGTCAATGTCTATATTCTTACAGCCCTCTAAAATATTTATCGCATTTGAACCCAATCTCTCAAAGCTGCATCCGCTGAAAACAATATTTTTACAATATTTAAGACTCACTGCCGAAATCGGTGCTTCATCTTCAAAGCCGTCGGGATTTTCTCTTATACCGTTGCTTTGTGCATCAATATATCCAAAATCAGGTCTTAAATATGTTGTTCCGCAAAATTCAATTCCCTCAAACCTGATATTTTCTGCATCTTCAAGGCTCACAAGCTCTTCTGCATAAGGAACTGTAATATTATCCATCTGCTCGCCTGAACGTGGCATATAATATATTTTATCCTTTACCTTGTCAAGGTACCACTCACCCGGCGAATCAAGCAATTCAAATGCATTTTCAATATACATAGGTCCTCTGGAGAAGGTGTAGTTATCTCTTTTATACCATACATATTCGAGTATATTCCACGCAGGATTCTGCATTTTTACATTCAATACATTTCCTGACACAAAAACCTTTTCCACCTTAACCCTCGGTGCAACCCAGCCCTTCGGATCCATATATACAAATTCAACATCCTTTATATTGTTCCACTGCGCCATCGACAGGTCTGTTGTCGTGTGTCCGAAGGCTGTTTTGGTGACATCAGGCAGGGCACTGATGGAGTTCATAACATTATACTCACTTCTTGCTCTTACTGCTCTTTTTCCGTCAACATACAGGCTTCGTGTCACAATTCCTTTGGCATCTGCCCAATAAATACCTTTTTCCTCGTCATATACAGTCCAACCATCAATAACCCTTTCTCCGCTTATCTTAGGAGCTTCATCATTATATGCTTTATACACTACACTATACCCGTTTGTGCCGGAATCTTCAGCAGTAAAATTAAGGTCGGTTGAATTTACTTTTATAGTTTTATAAACGTTTTTTTCAGCAATTGTTTTGTCGTCATTATAATCATATTCATATACATTGTACTCACGTTCATATACATTTATTTTATAGTCTCCGCCCCTGATAATTATTTCAATATCGCCGCTCATATCAGAGTTTATCAGTGCTGCCTCTCTTTTTGCACGTCCTATTGTTGCGAATGCATCATTTATACTGTACCCGCCATTGTCATCTTTTCCGTTTACTGCATCAACCCAAATCTGCCTTGATGAATTCTCAGCAAAGACATATACTTCAAACACAGATGCCTGCAACGCTACTGCCATAAATATTGCAAGTAAATTTTTAATCTTCATTTAACATCACCCAATTATTTTATATCTGTTCTGTTGAGTTCCTTTATTCCCAGCTCCACGGCTTTAGTAAAGGCAAGCATGAACGGTCCAAAGCTATGCCTGTCATCCTTTACCGCCATATGGGAAATATACGAATTTATCGTTCCCTTTTTAACTCCCATTCCCGGGCATCTGCAGCTCGGACAACAGTTATTTGTAGAAAAGTCATCATTAACACCTACATTGTAAAGAGACCGTATACCCATTTCGAAGCTTTCACCAAAGGTTTCAACATCAAGCACCTTTGTCTGTATACCAACACCATATCCGTACAATATTAAAGCCGTTCCCGATGTTTCCTCGTATGAATCATGAACAGTCATTTCCTGTGTCCACATTCCCCTGTAATTCTGTACTTTGAGCATATTTACAGAATGTATTCCAAAATATTGCTCAATCTTTTTCCTTTTTTTATGTTCCTTGGGTAAATACTGGATAAGCTCTGAGAGAGCTATGTATCCCCAACCATTCCCCCTGCTCCAATGATCCTCTGTGAGAACACCTGTTGCAACAAAATTTTTACACTGATGAAGCAGTCCGTTATCCTTGTCCATAAGCTCGTCATACATTAACAGTGTCTGGTTTACAGCCTCATCTATATATTCCTCTCTGCCAAAAGCTATTCCTGCATAAAGCAGAAATGGTACAGCTGCAGTAAGACAATCAATCCATATAAGCTCACGCTCCTTCTGATTGGGGCTTATTAAAATACCATCTGAATTTCTGTCTGCCTGCATAAGCTCATCAGCATATTTCTCAACAAGCTCACTCATTTCCGGAATGTATCCTTTCATGAAAGCATATGCTGCTGCAATTCCGCAAATCCGGTACGACGGAAAATTATAAATTCCATGCTCCATTTCATATGTAAATTCTTTTATTTTGCATATGGCTTTTTTTAGTAGCTCCTCATCATTTTTTTGTTCTGCAGTTTTAATCAATGCATACACTGCCATAATCCCAAAATAATCATGTATTTTCTGGGTCGACTCGTAATGCTGATACAATTTTTCAGATAATTCTGTTGTTCTCATATTTTTTCCCTTTTCACCATCTTATTCTTTTAATTTCATTATACACACATGTTCCCTCCAAATCCATAAATAAAATGATTAATATTTGTACAAAACGATTTTTTTATTTACAATCTTTTATTTTTGTGTTATTATTATTTTGATGTTATTTTATAGTAAATTAACAATTTTTGTTATTTTTTTTGAATTTTACTGTTAATTATATTAACAATATTATAAGAGGTGTTCTTATGGAATTTGTAAATTATGACTTTACTGTAACCGATATAAAAACCGTAATACACAGACCATATACTGCAAGCTGGAATATA
>JAFQNU010000175.1 GCA_017420825.1 Clostridia bacterium | reverse complement strand
TTTTGTTAAAAACAAAAAAAATAGTTGAATTAAATAAAAAAATATGGTATTATATAATTAGTTTGAATACAGAAAGGAAAGATGTACATATGCTAAAAGGTATAAATAACTTATTAACACCTGATTTATTAAAGATTCTTATGGAAATGGGACATGGTGACGAGCTTGTTATCTCAGACGGAAATTTTCCTGCCGCTTCAATGGCTAACCACCTTGTAAGACTTGACGGAAACAATGTTCCCGAAGTACTTGATGCAATTTTAGGAGTATTTCCGCTTGACCAGTATGTGGAAGAGCCAGTGGCTTATATGGATGTTGTTCCGGGTGACGATTTTGTACCTGTAATCTGGGATGAATACAGAAAAATTATTGATAAGTATGAGCCTGACACAAAAATTGAACACATGGAGAGATTTGCATTTTATGAGAGAGCAAAGAAGGCATATGCAGTTGTTTACACAAGTGAAACATCAAAGTATGCAAATGTAATACTTAAAAAAGGCTGTGTATGATGAAACGGCTGATTAAATTTCCGCATATCACCACTTTTTGCTCGGGGCGGTACAAAAAGTACAGCACCGCTCGCTGCAAAGCGGCAATCTGCGAAAATTTCTTTCAGCCTGTGAACATATAAAACAGAATATATATGTTTGATTTGGAAAGGAAGATGGATATGAAAAAATTAATTTCTTTGATTTTGGGTGCAGGCATGATGCTTTCAGGCATTTCTGCTTTTGCACAGGACGTAACCGTTTTAAAAAACGGAAATCCGATTGAATTTGACGTTGCTCCGTTTATTGATAATGACAGAACTCTTGTTCCTATGCGTGCTGTTTTCGAGGCTGTTGGCGCAAGTGTTGAATGGATTGAGGAAACAAAAACTGTTATGGCAGTGTATGAGGTTGAGGGGGAAAAGCGCTTTGTTGTTCTCCAGATTGACAATGAAAGTGCATTTGTTAATGAGGAACAGGTAACTCTTGACATTCCTGCAAAAATTGTCTCTGACAGAACCTTTGTGCCGCTTCGTTTTGTAATGGAGTCTCTTGGCTATGAGATTACATGGGACGGGGATACATATACTGCAAATATTGTAAGTGAATAATGGGAGCTATTCCGATGAAAAATAAGCTGATTTGGCTGATTTGTATTGTTGTGGCTGTTTTTTTGCTGTCGCAGATGGTCAAAAGACGGGCGGATATTGATGTTGACGGTGCGTTGAACACAGTTTCACATATTACGGTAGTCGACAACAAAGCAAAAAGCCTTGCAAAAAAATGTGCAGAATTAATAAATGAATATGACGGCTTGTTTTCGGTTTCGGATTCTCAGAGTGATGTGTATAAAATAAATAATTCCGGGGATTGGGTATCGGTATCACCTCAAACTATTGATATTATATCCGATTCCTCGGAGTTTTTTGTGCAGTCGCAGGGACGTTTTGATTTAACTGTTGGGGCATTGAGTGACTTGTGGAATAAGGGTGTTGTACCCGAACATGAGAAAATAGAAAATTTATTGTCTGATGTTGATTTTTCGTTCTTACAGATTGACTTTAAAAACTCTAAGATAAAAAGGGGAAATCATAAAATAACTCTTGGAGCGGTTGCAAAGGGATATATTGCAGACAGGATTGCAGATTATCTGAAAGAAAAAAATGCGTATGGTGCAATGATAAATCTTGGAGGTAATATATATGCCCATGGCACAAAGGCTAAAAATGAGTTATGGAAAGTGGGAATTACCGACCCGTGTGACACCTCACAGCTAATCGGTGCAGTAACAGTTTCCGATAAATTCGTGGTAACATCGGGAGATTATGAAAGATATTTTGAGTATGACGGTGAGAGATATCATCACATATTAGACTCCGAAACCGGTTATCCTGCAAAATCGGGACTAATCAGCACAACTATAATTTCTGATAATGGATTTTTAGCCGATGCACTTTCCACAGCTTGTTTTATATTGGGCTTGGAAAAGGGGGCGGAGCTTGCCCACAAATATAATGTCAAAATCATATTTGTGACAGACGATAAAAAAATATATTGCTCTAAAGGTATTGGGTTTGATAAAAAGAGTGATGCTTATGAGTATATTGAAATATAGAAAATTTACGGGAGGAAGACATGAGGGATTAGATTTTTATTATTTTTTTCCGCACCGTCTGTTTGTTCCTGTAAGAAAAAAACATAGATTGCAGTAAGCGCAATCTATGTTTTTTTTAAACGTTAAATCTGAAAAGAACGATATCTCCGTCTTTCATTATATATTCCTTACCCTCGGAGCGGACAAGCCCCTTCTCCTTTGCGGCAACCATTGAGCCACATTCCATTAGGTCTTTGTAAGCGACAACTTCAGCTCTTATAAAGCCTCTTTCAAAATCGGAGTGGATTTTACCTGCTGCCTGCGGAGCTTTTGTGCCGTTGGTGATTGTCCACGCACGTACTTCAGGCTCACCTGCTGTCAGGTAGCTGATAAGTCCAAGCAGGGTATAGCTTGCTTTTATCAGACGGTCAAGACCTGATTCGCTCATGCCAAGCTCGGATAAGAACATCTGTTTTTCATCTGCATCAAGCTGTGAGATTTCTTCTTCAATTCTTGCTGATACCGGCATAACAATTGAATTTTCACTCTTTGCAATTTCCTCAACAACCTTTACATATTGGTTGTTTTCTATACCTTTTGAAAAGTCGTCCTCTGAAACATTTGCCGCATATAAAACGGGCTTTAAGGAAATTAGCGCAATTTCACGCATTATTGCCTCTTCCTCAGGAGTATAATCAAGACTTCTTGCAGGTTTTCCGTCCTCAAGTGCTGCAAGTACTCTTTCTAATAGTGCAAGCTCAGATGCAAGTGACTTGTCCCCCTTCATAGCCTTTTTTGTTCTGTCTATTCTTCTCTCTACTATTTCAACATCAGAAAAAATCAGTTCAAGATTAATTGTTTCAATGTCTCTTGCAGGGTCAACACTGCCGTCAACGTGGGTAATATTAGTATCTTCAAAGCAACGTACAACGTGAACAATTGCATCAACCTCACGAATGTGTGACAAGAACTTGTTTCCAAGACCTTCTCCCTTAGATGCACCCTTTACAAGTCCTGCTATGTCTACAAACTCAATATATGCTCTTGTAACCTTTTTAGGGTTATACATTTTTGCTAACGCATCAATTCGCTCGTCGGGAACATCTACTATACCAACATTTGGCTCAATTGTACAGAACGGGTAATTTGCAGATTCCGCACCTGCCTGTGTAATTGCATTAAAAAGTGTCGATTTGCCTACATTCGGCAAGCCTACTATACCAAGTTTCATATATTATTACATCTCCTTATTTTTCAAGGGTTCAAAATTGGTCTGACACCAATTTG
>JAFQNU010000174.1 GCA_017420825.1 Clostridia bacterium | reverse complement strand
TACTGCATTTACTTTTCGTGCAATTACACGTCTTGACCGCGACACAACAGGTCTTGTTCTGATTGCAAAAAACAAGTACAGTGCAAATATACTCTCAAATCAATTGCAGTCAGGCTCTCTTCAAAAAACATACCTTGCAATCGCATGCGGAATCCTTCCTCAAACAGAAGGCGTAATTGAAGCACCCATAGCAAGAGAAAACCATAGCGTAATAAAGCGAATAATTTCAGATAACGGACAATATGCAAAAAGCTTATACAAAGTCTTAAAATGCGAAAATAACTTTTCTCTTGTACAATTGGCTCCCATAACAGGAAGAACTCATCAGTTGAGAGTACATCTTGCCCACATCGGAAACCCGATTTATGCAGATTTCATATACGGCAGTGAAATAAAAAAAGAGCGTACACGTCTGCACTGCTCAAAGCTTTGCTTTACTCATCCGACAAGCGGTGAAAAAATTAATCTTTTTGCACCGCTGCCCGATGATTTTTTCATAAAAGAATAAGCTTATAAATAAAAGCTATGCTTTCCTATCTGCGTAAAAAACGGTCTGTTATTTACTATCCAGAAATTCGTTGAAATTGCCGTATTACAAAAGTACAACGATTTTCCGACAACATTTTCTCCAAATAGTGCTTTTTTAGCTGAATGATAGCTATCCCTTGACGGATTATTATAAATTGCTCCGTTTGCAACAGGTGTAAACTGAACACCATACTTTCTGTCAAATACAACATCATACACTGTATCAGGGAAATCATTACTTTCTATTCTGTTCATAACAACGTTTCCTACTGCAATTTTTCCCTTATTCGGCTCCCCGCCTGCTTCTGCATGAACAATCTTTGCAAGCCATTCCAAATCTGCCGAGGTATATGAATCATCTATATGCTCATTTTTTGGTGTAAATCCTTTTTTTGAAAGCTCCACTGTATGAGTAAGCCCATTCCAGTTTACATCAGCATCAAAGAAATCCGATAAAAAACGAACTCCCACATATGTTCTGCCGTCAACAATTTTTGCCTCATTAGGCATTTTCTCCCATTTTCCGTTTACTAGCGCCTTATCCTTGTCGATGTAAAAAACAAGAATTTCACCGTTTTCCTCAACCGATACGGCTCTCTCTTTTTCATTCCATTTAATCTCATCGCACCCGAACGCTTCAGATATACACCGAACGGGTACCATCTCACTACCCTCCTCTATGAAGCCCTGCGAGGCTGTTTTTATATAACTGCCGTTTAGCTTGATATCAAGCGGAGTTTGTGCCTTTGCGTTCATACCGAACAGGCTTAGTCCAACAACAGCAACATAAAAAAGCAGTCTTTTAGGTTTCATGTCCGACACCTCACTTTTTTGTTTTTGTTGCATAACAACACATATATTGTAACATATCGGACAAGGTTTAATCAATGCAAAAATTTTGGAAATCCCTTTAATTTCTTTTCTTGGATAAAAGCCACTCTAAAAGCTCATGATTATAGGCTCTGTTCCATACACCATGACCTTCACCATCTACTCTAGAATATGTAACATCTGCACCGATTTCTCTAAGTTTGCCAACAATTTCGTCGCTGTTACTCACTGCCACAACAGGGTCGTCAACACCATGGAATGCCCATATCGGCATCTTTAAAACCCCTGAATTCCATGCCATACCGCCGCCACAGACAGGTACAATTGCGGCAAACAAATCAGGCCTTGCCATTGATGTGTACCATGTACCAAATCCGCCCATGCTTAGTCCTGTGAGATAAACTCTATCCTCATCAACATCATATTCCCTTATTAAATATTCAATAAATTTTATTATGGATTCAACTCTGCCTGCCCAGAATTCATTTTCAGGACACTGCGGCATAACAAAAATACAGTCATGCTCCTCATTACATATAACCTTTGAAAATCCATGCACATCTACCCTGTCTAAATGCTCCTGACCGTTTCCCCTCTCTCCTGCACCGTGTAACTGTACTATCAACGGCAGTTTTTCCTTCATTACAGTCGGTTCATATGAAACATACGAAAATATAAGATTTTCTTCCTTGTGTTCTTTTCTTATCATGATATATTCTTCCTTTCCTGATTATGCAAAAAAGCCGCTCGACAGCTAAGCCGAACGACCTTCGTTTGTTTTACGCATTTACCTTTGCGAGCTTTAATGTTAGCTGTGATTTCTTTCTTGCAGCAGCATTCTTATGGATTATACCACGGTTTGCACTCTGGTCAAGCTTTTTAACAGCAGCATTATACAAAGCATTGATATTTTCCTTATCGTTTGCCTCAACTGCAGCTTCAAATTTCTTAACAGCTGTCTTTAATGCAGTCTTATGCATTTGGTT
>JAFQNU010000173.1 GCA_017420825.1 Clostridia bacterium | reverse complement strand
ATCGGGATAATCAGTCGTTTGATTTAATAACAAGTAATTATGAAGGGTTGTGAAAACATGAAAAAATTATTGACAATTTTATTAGCAGGCAGTATTATATTCGCATCAATTTCAGCATATGCACTAACGGACAGCAGTCCGATTGTTGAATTTGCGGCACTTTATGAGTATGACAAAAGTGATATAAACATCATTACTGTGCCAAAAGAATTTTCCGAAGTTCAAAAATCAAAAATAATAGTAAACGGTCTTATCTGTGATTACAGTACACAATGCTTTACCGAGTCAGGAATATTATTTGCCAATCCCGATATTTTTAAAGAGTTTGGGTGTAATATTATTAAGGATAGCGAGCTTAATGTTATTACAATAGAAAAAAACGATATTGTTCTTGAAATTTCACCGAATTTGAGTGCAATGAGAAAAAACAAAGAAAACGGTTATTGGATTTCGCTCACAGCTCCTGCCGGAATATATGAGGAAGATATATATGTGCCTGTCGGTGAAATAGCGAAAGAATTGGGACTTGTTTTATCAATCAGTGCAAATTATAATGGCGACACATTGATTTATAATCTTGAGAAATTTATCTTCACTCCGCAGATAGCACTTACTGAGCTGAAAAAGTATGGAGTGTTTACTGAAATATCTCATTATGATTTTGACGCTGTTGTAACCAGGTCGGAGGCTTGCTTCCTTTTAGATAAAATATTTTATCATAAGGAAAGCTCAGACACAAAATTACCCTTTACGGATATTGAAGCAAGCTCTGGATTGTATAATGCTTTGACAAATTTAGTATCACGTAATATTGTAAACGGATATGCTGATAAAACCTTCAGGCCAAAAGATATTGTTACAATTGAGCAGTATGCCGCCATGCTGATACGTGCAGCAGGACATTCAGATTTTGATAATAATAACGAATCTCCATGGTATTTACAGATTATGCAAGTGGCAAAACACAACGGAATTATGGAAAATACCGAATATGAAGAAAACACCGGATTGACTTACGGTCAGGCAATAATAATGCTGTATAATACAGTCAATACACCTATATCTTATTCAAATGAGGCTGATAGTAAATCCACATTACTGATTAACTTCGTAAAGGATAAGTATAATGCATTACTCAAAAATTTAGGTGCTTAACTCACAAAACAGGCGGTGATTTGGTTAAAATCACCGCCTGTTTTGATTATTTTAAGTATAGTTTCCATTCGTCAATCAGCCGTTGTACTGACCATGACGCATTTGCAGGAGAGGTTGACGGCAAGCATACCGCATCATGATTTATTGTCTCTCTTATATATTTATTATAATATTTTTCTGCCGTTTTACCATTTACAAATATTTTTTGAATATCCGCCTCATTTAAAATCACAGAAATATCATTCGGAGTTACATTTTTTATTGAGCTGTCTGAACTTCCTGTTATCTCACATGATTTAATGACGTCCCACACTGCAATATTGTAATTTAGCAAAAACGCCCTCTTTTGCTCAACTGTTTGGGGAATTTCATCTTCAAATACACCTGCAACAACTTTCCAAAATCTGTTTTGCGGGTGTCCGTAGAAGAACATCTGCTCCCTTGACTTTACCGAAGGGAAGCTTCCAAGTATAAGTATATTCGAATTTTTGTTATATAAAGGCTCAATCGGGTGTGTTATCATCGTTTTTCCTTCCCCTTATATCATTTTTTATCATATATATCCCGTCTGTGACCTATATTTAGAATAAGAATTATAATTTTATCGTCCTCAATCTCTGCAAGCAAGCGATAATCACCCACCCGATAGCGCCATTGACCGCTCCTGTTTGCTGTCAGTCCCTTACCATGCAGGCGGGGATTTTCACAGCCTTCAAGATTTTTGCGTACCCAGCCCAAAATCAGTGATGATGTGTGACGGTCTATCTTTTTTAATTGCTTTAGTGCATTTTCCGTAAATTCAACCCTGTATTTCATTTCAAACCCAATTCCCTTTCCACATCATCAAGAGAATAGGTTACAGGATTACTTCTGTACTCTTCCAAAGCTTTATAAAATACTTCCAAATCATATTCCGTTTCAATTCGTTCCATAACGGTCTGTCTGATAAGGTCGGATACAGAAATTTTGTTAAGCTCTGCATATTTTTTTATAAGCACAGCGTCTTCATTGCTCAATCTTAAAGAAACAGTCATATAAAACACATCCTTTCTGTATTACATTGTATTACAAAATAATCTTCTTGTCAATATTATCTGTAAAATTATTTTTTTTATATTGACATTAATATCATTTTATGGTAATATAATGTTGCGATGCAAATTTAATAAAACATGTTTTTTATATGCGTATTTTTTTGTTTTTCGGCAAAAATGTATGCCCTATTTCTATGTATATGAAAATGCATGTTTGAAATTTGTGTCGCAGCAAACGGGCATTGCATTTTTCGGTGCATTGACTCGTTTCAGTGCACTTTTTTATTGCACTAAAATGCTCGGATAGTCGTCAAACAAAACTTCATAACAATCAAACGGAGTGCGATGCACTCCGTTGATTGTTTTACATAATATCGTTTTTGATTAAATCCTCATAGGTTTCTCTTTTTATAACCACTCTTGCCTCGCCGTTATTTACCGCAACCACTGCCGGCTTACAAATCCTGTTATAATTTGACGCCATTGAATAGTTATATGCACCTGTTGCGAAAACTGCAAGTATATCTCCCTGTTTTGTTTCGGGCATCATGGTATCTTTAATGAGAATATCTCCCGACTCACAGCACTTTCCTGCAATTGTAACCTTTTCGCACTTAGGTGCGTCTGCCCTGTTAGCAAGAACTGCTTCATATTCCGATTCGTACATTATGTATCTCGGATTGTCAGCCATACCACCGTCTACCGATATATATTTTCTCACATTTTTTATATCCTTCACACAACCGACCGTATAAAGAGTTATTCCTGCACTTGCAACAATTGAACGCCCCGGCTCCATGAATATAAATGGCTGTTTTATACCTCTTTTTTGTGCTGTTGCTTTAACCGCCTCTGAAACAGGCTTCATATATGCATCATACGGCAGTGGATCATCATTTTGAGTATATTTAATCCCATAACCGCCACCAAGGTTTAATTCCTCAAGCTCATAGCCAAGCGACTCATATATATCACCCATAAAGCCTGTCATAACCTCTGCCGCTCTCACAAACGGGTCAATATCAAAAATCTGTGAGCCAATGTGACAGTGTATTCCTGTGACTTTGACATTTTTCATGGCTATTGCCTTCTCAATAATATCAAATGCCTCACCGTTTTCAAGTGCAACACCAAATTTTGAGTCAATCTGACCTGTCTGTATAAAGCTGTGCGTGTGTGCGTCTATTCCGGGCTTTATTCTAAACATTATCTTCTGAATTTTACCCTTTTCCTCTGCAATCTTATTAAGCATATCAAGCTCATAAATGTTGTCAACGATAATGTGTCCCACATTATTCTCAACCGCCATTACAAGCTCGTCATATGTTTTATTGTTACCATGGAAACAAATATTTTCCATCGGGAAATCAGCCTTAATTGCTGTGTACAGTTCTCCGCCTGATACAACGTCAAGTCCGAGTCCTTCTTCCTTTGCAATTTTACAGGTAAACAGCGAACAAAATGCCTTATTTGCATATAAAATCATACCATTACCGCCATAGTGCTTATCCATGGCATTCTTATAGGCTCTGCAATTTTTTCTTATTAATTCCTCGTCCATAACATACAGCGGTGTACCAAATTCCTTTGCCAGCTCCACTGTATCATTTTTCCCGATTGTCAGATGTCCCTTTTCGTTTATATTCAGGTTTTCCGATACAAACATATCTTCTCTTCCTTTCTGAAAAAAGGGGTTGTTGCGTCTGCAACAGCCCCACACAATTTACTCGCCTGCTGCCCTTATAAGCTCAGGTTGTTTATCCTTTGTTATACAATCCTCATGTACAACACATTTTTTCACGTCCTTATCAGACGGTACCTCAAACATTATATCCGTCATAACCTCTTCAATTATCGAACGCAAGCCTCTTGCACCTGTGTTTCTCTTTAATGCCTTTTTAGCAATTGCAGAAATTGCCTCATCATCAAAGTCAAGCTCAACTCCGTCCATACCAAAAAGTGACTGATACTGTTTAACGAGCGCATTTTTAGGCTTTGTCAAAATATCGCAAAGTGCCTCCTCATCAAGCTGATTTAACTTTGCAACAACAGGCAAACGACCAATAAATTCAGGTATGAGACCAAACTTCAACAAGTCTTGCGGAGCAAGCTTTTGCAAAAGCTCGCTGATGTTTCTTTCCTGCTTACTTTCAATCTCCGCTCCGAAACCAAGTCCCTTTTTACCTATTCTGTCACCTATAATTTTTTCAATTCCGTCAAATGCACCGCCGCATATAAACAAGATATTTGTTGTGTCTATCTGGATAAATTCCTGATGCGGATGCTTTCTTCCGCCCTGCGGAGGAACAGATGCAACAGTACCCTCCAATACCTTTAACAGGGTTTGCTGAACTCCCTCACCGCTTACGTCTCTTGTTATTGAAACATTTTCAGATTTTCTTGCAATCTTATCTATTTCATCAATATATATTATTCCTCGTTCTGCTTCTTCAATGTCATAGTCTGCCGCCTGGATAAGCTTTAATAAGATATTTTCCACATCTTCGCCCACATATCCTGCCTCAGTCAATGACGTTGCATCAGCAATTGCAAACGGAACATTCAAAATTCTTGCAAGATTTTGTACAAGGAAGGTTTTTCCTGAGCCTGTCGGACCAATTAAGAGAATATTACTTTTCTGAAGCTCTATCTCATCATCTTCCCTGACCTGCTTTTCTATTCTTTTATAATGATTATATACTGCTACCGCAAGAATTTTCTTTGCCTCCTCCTGACCTATAACATACTGGTCAAGAACCGCTTTGATTTCCTTTGGCTTTGGTAACTCCGCATTGTCATACTCAAAATCATTACCTTCTAATCCGTCATTTAGAATGCCGTTGCATATAGCAATACACTCATTACAGATAAAAACATTTTCTCCTGCAATAAGTCTGCGAACCTCGTCTTCCTTTTTTCCGCAGAAGGAACAATGTATTGCCTTTTTCTCATCATTTTTTGCCATAAATAAACCACCTTCGGGGTAAATCAAAATTTAGGCACACATTTTTGTGTGCCTTAATTTTAATCTTATTTTTTTGATTCTATTACATTATCAATCAATCCGTATGCCTTTGCTTTTTCTGAAGACATGAAATTATCTCTTTCTGTATCTGCCGCAATAACATCAAGAGGCTGACCTGTTCTCTCACTCAGGATTTCATTCAAATGCTGTTTCATTTTAATAATTCTCTCAGCATGGATTTGAATGTCTGTTGCCTGACCCTGCATACCGCCCAACGGCTGATGAATCATTATCTCACTGTTAGGCAACGCAAATCTTTTACCCTTTGCACCTGCCGCAAGTAAAAATGCACCCATACTTGCCGCCATACCAATACAAATTGTTGATACATCGCATTTTATGTATTGCATTGTATCGTAAATTGCCATTCCTGCTGTTATTGAACCGCCCGGACTGTTAATATAAAGCTGTATATCCTTATCAGGATCCTTTGATTCAAGGTAAAGCATCTGTGCAACTACAAGACTTGCACTTGCATCTGTTACCTCCTCACCAAGAAAAATTATTCTGTCTTCAAGCAGTCTTGAAAAGATATCGTATGAACGCTCTCCTCTGCCTGTCTGCTCAACTACCATTGGCACTAAACTCATATCAGTCATTCCTTTCTAAAACAAATTACAAAACAATGCACCGACCACACTAATTATTTTACCTTTGCTTTGTTAACCATAAGGTCAATAGCCTTAGTAAACTTAATTTCATCTTTAATTCCGTCGATGTCCTCAGGACGAAGAACCTCTTTAAGCTTATCAAGCTCCATGTTGTAGATTTTGCTCATTTCAACAATCTTCTCTTCAACCTCTTCTTCGTTTGCTTCAAGAGCTTCCTTAGCGGCAACTGCTTCAACAACAAGAGTTACAAGACACTGCTTATGAGCCTGTTCCTTAAAGCTTTCTCTCATAGCTTCCATATTTGAGCCTGTGTACTGTAAATACATATCAATATTCATGCCCTGATATGCAAGACGCTGTGAGAAATCACCAATCATCTTATCAATCTGATTTTCTACCATTGCATCAGGAATTTCTACCTTTGCAGCTTCGCAAGCCTTGTCAACAATTGCGTTTTCAAGCTCCTGCTTTGTCTTCTTCTCTGCCTGCTCAACAAGCTTAGCCTTGATGCTTTCCTTATACTCAGCCAAAGTCTCAAACTCACTTACTTCTGATGCAAAATCATCATCAAGCTCAGGTAATTCACGAACCTTAATCTCATGAACCTTTACCTTAAACAATGCAGGCTTACCCTTTAATTCCTCTGCATGGTACTCTTCAGGGAATGTAACATTTACATCTATATCATCACCGATTTTTGCACCGATAATCTGCTCTTCAAAGCCGGGAATAAAGCTTCCTGAACCAATCTCAAGCTGATACTTTTCACCCTTACCGCCTTCAAACGGAACACCGTCACAGAAGCCTTCAAAGTCGATAACTGTGATATCGCCGTTTTCAACAGCTCTGTCATCAACGCTGATAATTCTTGCATTTCTTGCACGTGCTGCCTCAATATCCTTATCAACGTCCTCATCAGTTACATTATTCTCAATTTTTTCCACTTCTATACCTTTATATTTGCCTAATTTTACTTCAGGCTTTGTGGTAACAAGTGCAGTGAACACAACCGGCTCGCCCTTCTTGATTTCCTCAACATCAATTTCAGGCTTTGCAACAACGTCAAGCTCAGCCTCTTTTATAGCCTCATCATATGCATCAGGCAATACATGGTTGATTGCATCATCATAGAATACAGCCTCTGTATAATACTTCTCAACAATTTGTCTTGAAACCTTTCCTTTTCTAAATCCTGGGATATTAAATTTGCCCTTGTTCTTATTATATGCAAACTTTAGTCCCTCTTCAAATTTTTCTCTTGAAACCTCAAAGGTTACCTTTACAAGATTTTTTTCTACCTGTTCTGTTTTAACAGCCATTGGTATTTCCTCCTCAAAGTCAAAATATTATATGACGGCAAGACTGCCATCATGACATCACGTTTAATTATAACATATATTTTTAAAATTTCAATTATTTTTTGAAAAAATTTGCATTTAGTTCAAATTTCTATGCTAATCGCACAATTTAACAGGAATAAAATCCCTGTAATCGCACGAAACAAGCATATATTTTATACCGTCACGCACTCCCTCGACAGCATTTTTGTGTCCGGCAGAGTGGATATGACCGTAAATACACAGCTCAATCCCATTATTTTTCATAACCTCTGTGAAACCATTATCCATGCAATCGGCGCAAATCGGCGGATAGTGGAAAAATGCAATTATCTTTTCGGGATTGCTCTTTTTTGCCTCATCAAGAGACAATAAAAATCTTCCCACCTCACGCTCATATATTCTGATATCCTCATCAGTCGCAGTACCATAACCGATATAATTCCAGCCACGTGTTCCGCATATTGCAACATCTTTATACATAAATGAGTTGTTCTGCATAAAGCTTATTGTTTTATAATTATTATCTGCCAGGAATTTATTAAGCTTTGACATGGTTGTCCACCAATAGTCGTGGTTACCCTTCATTATTATTTTTCGTCCGGGCAAGGACTCTATGAAATCAAAATCGGGTATGCTTTGTTCAAGATAGGTTGCCCATGAAATATCACCCGGAATTACAACTGTATCATCATCATTAATAATAGCTTTCCAGTTTTTTTCAAGCCGTTGGACATAATTTGTCCATTTACTCCCAAATATATCCATCGGCTTATCTATACCAATCGGCAAATGCAAATCTGAAATTGTATATAGTGCCATTAACTCTCTCCCTCAAAATACGCATCTAGTATTTTTCTTGCGTTATTTAAAATATCAGTGTCATAGTCTATCCAGTTAATTCTCTCATCACGACGAAACCACGTCATCTGTCTTTTTGCATAGTGTCTTGTGTTGAGTTTTATTTTATCATATGCTTCTTCAAGACTTATACTTCCCGATAAATGCTCCAATATCTCCTTATAACCTATTCCCTGCATGGAAAGCATATCGGGAGTACACCCCATTTTAAGAAGTGATAACACCTCATCAACAAGACCATTTTGTGCCATAATATCAACACGCTTTTCAATTCTCTCATAAAGCTTTTGCATATCCCAACGGATTGCAAGCATACAAGGGTTATAGCGTGATTCCTTTTTCTTTGTTTCTGCCTGATGCTCGGATATGGGAACACCCGTGAGCCTGTAAAATTCTATTGCTCTTATAATTCTTTTTGCATTATTCTTATGGATTTTCTGTGCAGACACAGGGTCAAACTCCAAAAGCATATTTACGAGGTAATCAATCCCCTTTTCCTCTGACAGCTCCTCAAGCTCTTCACGAACTGACATATCGTTGTCATTTTCCCCAAAATCAACATCATTGACAAGAGAATTAATATACAGGCCTGTACCTCCAACAACTATTGCATTCTTCCCTCTTTTGGTAATATCGGAAATTACCTCATGTGCCATTTTTACATATTCTGCAACCGAAAAGCCGTTCATTGGATTGACAATATCAATCATGTGATGCACAATCCCCTGTCTTTCCTCCATATCTGGCTTTGCCGT
>JAFQNU010000172.1 GCA_017420825.1 Clostridia bacterium | reverse complement strand
TAGTCTCAGGCTGTCCTGACCATAATGTGTCTTCATTTAATTGTATTCTGTCACACATAGCTCCGCCGAAAATCATAGCACCAAGTCTGCCGTTCCCAAGCGGAAGAGCTTGGTTTCAGTGCGGAGCAGAACTGTTTAATAATATCCTTTTCATTAAACCTTTCTCCTCTTTTTTAAAATAAATTATCATATATTTTCTGAATTACTATGGAGGATATCACTCCACAATCCGTATTGCGTATATGACAGCCGTATTCTTCACCGAATATAAGCTTTATGCGTAGATTAGTGTTTTTTAAGCCTATATGCTTTTTGTGAGGAATAATCGCATCTGATAGCTGCTTGTTTAACTCGGAAAGCTTATTTGGAGCTATAAGAGGACCGGTATTTGATACCTCTATTTTAATATCCTTTTTAGTTTCGGAAAGCTTTATTTTTATAACTTTTTTTTCATTTGCGCCAAGCTGTTTAATTCCATGCTCAAAAGAATTTTCAACCAAAGGCTGAATGCAGAATTTGGGTACCCTATAGCCGCTTAACTGTTCCGGAATATCCCACTCAACCTCAAAACTGTTCATCTCACGGATAAGGAGTATGTCAACATATTTTTTTGTATATACAAGCTCGGAATGAATAGAGACGAGTGTGTTTGTGCTGTCCATAATATTACCCAGAATATCGGATAGGAGTATAATCATTTCCGAGAGCGTATTATCTGTGCATTTTGTCATGGCGATAACATTCATCGTGTTTAGCGTATTAAAGAGAAAATGCGGGTTAATCTGCAACTGCATGGCTTGTACGCTTGTTTTGTTAAGCTCAACAATTTTTTTTGAAAGCTCGGTTTCTATGGAATTTGATTTCGTAACAATTTGCAGAATATTTTTGTTTATTGCAGTTATTTCATCATATTCATCGGGCATTGGTGTATGTCCTTCAAGAATAAATTGAACATTTGCGGCAATCTGTGCTATTGAGTTGTACAGGATTGATGAAATATAAACCGAAAGAGCAAAGGAAACGGCTACACATAATAAAAAGGTTATTATAAGTATAAACACTATCGAATAATTTCCGAACATGTTTTCGTAAGGCTGAACAATACATAATGATATGTTTGAGTTGCTGATAACAAACTCAGAGGAATTAAGCGATGAATGCTTTGCGTTTTTCAGAGCAGAGGTATATAAATCATTATAGGAATAGATAATATTTTTCTCTGTGTCATAGATTATTGCATTACCATCTGCATTTATTAAATCCCTGAAAAAACTGTCAATATCAATGTTAAAGACAAGGACACCTATCTGAATATCGCTTGAATATAAGGGATATATAACAGATAGTGAGTTAGAAACAATGGCATGGGGAGACGGTGAAAAAACGATATTTGTATTTCTGTCTGGATTATTAATATGTTCATACCAGGTGAGGTCAAAGAACTCATCAAGGTGGGAAGAAGAGTGTTTTGTGGAAAAAACATAATTATTTTTGTTTGAATACAGATATACAGAGCTTATGTGCTGACCCTGAGAATATGTATATGAAGACAGGGTGTTTTTAATATGGTTTATTGTATGCGGTTGTGCTGTTGTTATATTGTCATTGGTTAAAAGATAGTATAGGACGGTGCTGTCCGAATGTATCAGCTGATGAGCCGAGCTTATATGGCTTAAAAGACTGTCAAGCTGATATGAAATTCTGTTGGTATTATTCGTAATATCAGCAGACTGATTTTTTATGTAGGTTTCATTGATAAAAAAAAGGATAATCATATACACAATCAGAACCGATATAAGAATAATTGAAAAAATAACACGGAAGTATTTAAAAAACAAGCTGTTCCATTTATAGTTTTTAAAGTAGGATATCATTTTATTTATTTTCATAACTTCCACATTCCTTTTATCAGATGCTTAAAACATCAGAATATTATTTATTCCATATTTCCGTAAATCTGACGGTATTCAACGGGAGTTATCCCGAACTGCTCTTTAAAGAGCTTGTAAAAGTAGGGCTTTGATTTGTAGCCGACAAGCTCATAAATCAAAGATACCTTAACCGTAGAATTTACGAGTAAGTCTTTTGCTTTTTCGAGTCTCATACGCTTTAAGGTTTCAACAAATGTTTCGTTCGTGTACTTTTTATATAAGGCACAAAAGTATGTTTTGTTAAGACAAAGCACACTTGCCGCCTCGTCAAGAGTTATATCACGGGTATAGTTTTCAGCTATAAATGCATTTGCTTTTTGCACAAAATCATTGTCTGCAGTCGGAGAGATATTCAAATATCCGATAAGCTCACTGAGGGAGGAAAAGTCCTCACATGAGCTGACACTGCAGTCAACATTGAGAATGGATTTAAGCGATACACCGAGCTTATTTATGTACTCATCAATTTCAGCCTCATGTTCAGAAAGGGCGAGAACAACAAATCCGTTCGATTCTGCACGGACTATTGAACAGCAGGAGGTATTGGTTTTTGAAAATGAAAGAGTGCTTATAGCATTAAAGAAACGCAACTCTCCGTATTTCCAGTCCTTATTTATGTAATTTGCAAAATTAAGAATTTCAAAATCAATAACCTTACCTCTTGTACAGGGAAGATTAAGATTTTTTACAATATGCTCCAGTTCTTCGTCAGAAGTAATGTTGCCGCAGAAAATATCCGAAAAAACTGTCTGGTATTCAATATGGCTTGAAAAGCTGTTAAAAATATCAGCAGAGGAATTTTTCTTTTTGATAACCTTCAAGAGTGCGTCCTCAATACTTTGTTTTGTGTACGGTTTGGTTATAAAGGAGTTGACACCGTATTTTATTGCTGTCTGGGCGTACTGAAATTCACGGAATGCACTTATTAATATAACGTCTGTTTTCGGAAAATTCTCAAAACAGAACTCTGCTATTTGCAATCCGTCAAAGAAAGGCATTTTTATATCGGAAATAATAATGTCTGCCGGCTGAGTCTTCATATGCTCCATCACCTGCTTGCCGTTGGTGTAAAGTCCTGCAAGCTTAATGTCATAATCCTCCCACACAAGGATTTCGGACAAGTGATTAAGAACTAAAAGCTCATCATCTGCAATAATAAGATTAAGCAAATTTAACCCCCCTTTTATCAAATGTAAAACAATCCATTATCATTTTACTCCAAAACTTGTCGCTTTGCAAGCAGAAAATAAAGGAAACAAAAGATAGAGAACTAAAAACAGAACATAGAGAATTGAAATTGTGTTACAGCGATGTTACAATTAAGAAAAAAAGCATTGGAGGAATTGTTTTGAGGGTAAAACAAGAGACTAAAACAACAAAATTCAAACTGGGAGGACAGCAGAAAACGCAGTTAAAGCTGTGGTCGTTTTGTATCATTCCTATGATTTTGACCTTTGTATTTTCATATATACCAATGGTCGGAATAATAATCGCATTCAAGGATTACCGATACGATAAGGGAATGTTCGGAAGCGACTGGGTAGGCATTAACAATTTCAAGTTCTTTTTTGAATCAAACGAGTTTTTCAGAATAACGTGGAACACGTTGTATATGAATATTCTGTTCATAGCTGTGGGAATTGCCTGTGCTGTAATAGTTGCTGTGCTGCTGTTTGAGTTAAAATCAAGAGCGAAGGTAAAAACCTTCCATACACTGCTCATAACGCCGCATTTTATTTCGTGGGTTATAGCGGCATATATGGTATATGCGTTTTTAAATCCGGAGTACGGAGCAGTTAACAATCTTTTAGAACGGTGGGGGATGGAAAAAATCCAGTTCTATTCAATACCTGAAATCTGGCCGGGAATACTGTTACTTGTATTTGTATGGAAGACGGTAGGAATGGATTCAGTTCTGTATTATGCAACACTTATGGGACTTGATGAGAGCTTGTTTGAGGCAGCATATCTTGACGGGGCGAACGAATGGCAGAAAGCAAGATATATAACAATGCCGTCACTTATTCCGATTATAACGCTATTGACAATTATAAAGGTTGGCGGAATATTCAGAGCCGATTTCGGTCTGTTCTATCAGATACCGAGAAATGTCGGAGCATTATATGAAACAACCGACGTAATTGATACCTACGTATTCAGAAATTTAAGAACTTTGGGAAATGTAGGTATGTCATCAGCGGTTGGACTTTTGCAATCGGTAGTTGGCTTTGTGCTTATACTTGTAACAAACTGGGCATCTAAGAAGATTGACCCGGACGGCGGATTGTTCTGATGGGGAGGAAAGAGAAATGTTAAAGAAGAAAAATTTTAAAGAAAACATTATAACAGTATTTTTTATTTTCCTCTCGGCAATCATGGTAATACCAATGCTTATGCTGATAGGTACATCCTTTTCAAACGAAAAGGACATAGTGGAATACGGCTATGCTATCATACCAAGAAATATTGATTTGAGTGCATATACGTATCTTTTAAAGAACCCTAAGCAGCTTATTGATGCATATAAGGTTACGATTATATTTACGGCTGTTTCAATGGTGTTGAGTGTGCTTTTGATGTCGATGACGGCATATGCACTTGCCCGAGACGGATTTAAGGGAAAGAAATTCGTATCATTTTATCTGTATTTTACAACGCTGTTTGGCGGAGGACTTGTACCGAGCTACATATTGATTACACAGTATCTGCATTTGCAGGATACAATATGGGTGTATATAATACCGTCTCTGATTGTGCCGACATACATATTTATGATAAGAACAAACTTTCAGGCATTACCGAAGGAGCTTACAGAATCTGCACTCATAGACGGTGCAGGGGAGTACACAATATTCTTTAAAATCATACTCCCGCTCTCAAAGCCTGTACTTGCGACAATCGCACTCTTTACATTCCTTGCAAAGTGGAATGACTGGGGAACATCAATGCTTTACATAAATAATAGGGAAGACTTAATAAGTCTGCAGTATCTCTTGCAGAGGCTTTTGATGAATATTGAGCTTTTGCGGGATACGAGTATATCACAATATACAATGAACATAGAAATTCCTGCCGAAACGGTAAGAATGGCAATGGCAGTTGTTGCGGCGGGACCTGTGCTTGTAATATTCCCATTTTTCCAGAAGTATTTCACCAAGGGTATGACAGTCGGAAGTGTAAAGGGGTGATTAATTAAAAAAGAGTATAAAAAAACAAAAAAAATAAAGAAAGGAAGAAGAAAATGAAAGGAAAAAAACTTATGTCTGTGCTATTATGTACAGCAATGGCTGTGGGAATCAGCTCCTGCGGCAACAAACAGACAGCAAATGAGGGCGAAACACCGACACTTATCTGGTACGTTCCGGGTGAAAAGCAGGCAGACATGTCAACGGTTATGGAGGCGGCAAACGCAATCATTGAGCCGGCAATCGGAGCAAAGCTCGACCTGAGATTTATCGACCAGGGCAGCTACACCGAGAAGATGAATATGTCAATGTCCTCACAGGAGGTATTTGACCTGTGCTTTACAGGTTTTGTAAATCCGTTTGACACAACCGCTAAAAAAGGCGGATACCTATCAATGAACGAGCTGTTGGAGACAACTCCTGACCTGTGGGCAAGTATTCCCGAATGGCTTTGGGAGGCAGGCAAGATTAACGGCGAGATTTATGCAATGCCAAACTATCAGGTTGTATCAAACTGGCAGATTCCATTTGTTTATACTGACCTGATTGAGGAATGTGACCTTGACCTGTCAGCTGTAAAGACAGCAGACGATTTGGAAATTCTTCTTGAGAAAATTCACGAAAAGCACCCTGAAAAATATCCTTGGCGAGTTGCAAACGGACCGATGCTCTGGGGACAGGACAAGGAGTCGGTGGCAGCAGGAGTTTATGTTGAGACAGATGACGAAACTCTTACAGCTAAGACAGATATTGAAAGCGAAAGCGGATTGCATACCTCACAAATCATTCGTGAATGGTTCAAAAAAGGGTATATTCGTTCCGATTCAGCAAGTGTTACAGATGATAACCTTGATTATGTGAACGGAAAGTATGCAATATTCCAGAGTACATATAAGCCAAGTGTTGAGCCGGAATTGGAGTCAAGACTCGGTGCTGATGTTACACCAATTTTTATCGGAGAGGCATATGTAACAAGAGCAAGCTGTACTGCAACTATGACAGCAATAAGCAGAACAAGTCCTAACCCTGATAAGGCTATTAAGCTTATAGAGCTTATGAACACAAATAAGGAGCTTTACAATATTATCTGCTACGGTATTGAGGGTAAGCACTATACATGGTTAGATGACAACCACATCAAGCTTGACCCGGCAAGCGGATATTACTTAAATGCATCATGGAAATTCGGAAATCAGTTCAATGC
>JAFQNU010000171.1 GCA_017420825.1 Clostridia bacterium | reverse complement strand
ATTAAAAAATGAAATAGTCGGAAAGGTTGCAAGACATTTCGGAAAAACAATGGAGGACGCAACCCCGAAAATGGTATATACAGCCTGTGCATTAACAGCAAGAGACCAGATAATGGCAAAATGGGCAGTTTCTCATAAACAAGTAAAAGAAGAAGGTTCAAAAAAACTGTATTATCTCTCATTTGAATTTCTTATGGGACGTTTGCTTACAACTAATGTGTTAAATCTTATGCAGACCGACACATATGTAAAAGCACTTAAATCTCTCGGTTATGATATAAACGAAATTGCAGAGCTTGAAAATGATGCAGGCTTAGGTAACGGTGGTCTCGGCAGACTTGCAGCCTGCTTCATAGATTCATTAACTACTCTTGATTTGCCTTCATACGGCTGTACAATCAGATATGAATACGGATTGTTCAGGCAAAAAATTGTAGATGGATATCAGACAGAACTACCCGACCCATGGCTTGAAGACGGAAACGCATGGGAGGTACCACGCCCTGAAGAAACGGTCGAGGTAAAATTCGGCGGTCAGGTTTATACCGATTGGTATGAGGGACGTTTCTATTGCAGATATGAAAATGCACACACAATTCTTGCTATGCCATATGATGTTCCGCTCGTTGGCTATGGCTCAAAGATAGTAAATAAATTAAGACTGTGGTCAGCAAAATCTCCCGACCACATGAATATGAAGGAGTTTAACAGCGGTAACTATGTACGTGCGGTTGAAGAAAAACAGCTCGCCGAGGTTATTTCAAAGGTTCTATACCCCGAAGATAATCACAATGAGGGTAAGGAGTTAAGATTAAAACAGCAATATTTCCTTGTTTCTGCAACAATACAGTGGATTTTAAAGGAATTTGAAACACGTTACGGCTATAACTGGAAGCTACTTCCTGAAAAAGCTGTAATTCATATAAACGATACCCATCCTACACTTGCAATTCCTGAACTCATGAGAATATTACTTGATGATAAGGGCTTGTCATGGGATGAGGCATGGGACATTACACAAAAGGTATTTGCATACACAAATCATACCGTAATGAGCGAAGCCTTGGAGAAATGGCCTCTTGATATGTTCAGAAAAGTGTTGCCGAGAATTGCAATGCTTGTTGAGGAAATGAACAGAAGATTGATGGAGCATCTTGAAATTGTGTATCCGAATGACCCTGCAAAGCATAAATATATGGCAATAATTGCAGATAACAGGGTGTACATGGCAAATATTTGTCTTTATAGCTGTTTTGCGGTTAACGGTGTTTCAGGTCTTCATACTCAAATTCTTACATCAGATATATTTGCTGATTATTACAGACTAAATCCTGCAAGATTTCATGCAATCACAAACGGAATAACCTTCAGAAGATGGATTTCCAACTGTAATCCTGAATTAACAGAGCTTATAAACTCTAAAATTGGTAAAAAATGGCTTAAAAACTACAAAGAGCTTGCAAAACTAAAGGAATTTGCTGAGGACAAGGAATTTTGTGATAAATTCTATGAAATCAAGCAGAATAATAAAAGAAAGCTATGTGAATACATTAAAATCCATAACGGAATTGACGTTGATGAAAACTCAATATTTGACGTACAGTCAAAGAGACTTCACGAGTATAAGCGTCAGCTTATGAATATACTGCACATTATGGTGGAATACAACAAGCTTGTTGACAATCCTGATATGCCATACTACCCGAAAACCTACATTTTCGGAGCAAAAGCAGCACCAGGCTATGCCCGTGCAAAGCTTATTATAAAGCTTATTAATAATGTTGCTAATATCGTGAATAATGATGCGAGAATAAAAGGCAAAATAAAGGTAGTATTTCTTGAAAACTACGGCGTTTCAATTGCTGAAAAGCTTATAGTTGCCGCAGATATTTCCGAACAGATTTCAACAGCAGGAAAGGAAGCGTCAGGTACAGGTAACATGAAATTCATGTTAAACGGTGCTTTGACAATAGGAACTCTTGACGGAGCAAACGTAGAAATGCTTGAACAGGTAGGCAAAGATAACATCTTTATATTCGGACTTGAAGCAGATGAGGTTGAAGCAAGATTAAGATACAACAATTCTGATGAGGTTAAGGATATTTATTCATCAAATCAGTCATTAAGACGTGTGCTTGACCAGCTTGTAAGCGGAGAATTTTCAGACGGAAATTCTCAAATGTTTAAAGACTTGTATCAAACACTGTTATTCGGAGATTACGGCAACCCTGATGTTTATATGGTACTTCGTGACTTTGAGGACTACTGTAAAATGCAGGATTATCTCCAAGAATTGTACCAAAATAGAGACGAATGGGTAAAACGTGCTGTTATGAATACTGCATGTGCAGGATACTTCTCAAGTGACAGAACAATAAATGAGTATAATGAAAAAATCTGGGCACTTACACCGATTAAATAATAAAACAGCAGGGGGACGTCATTGACGTCCCCGATAATTTATGGAGAATAATATGAAAATAGAACATAATTCACACTCAGAATTTTACCGCTCCCCTTTCGGGGCAGTGACCTGCGGAAGTACAGTCAAGCTGCGCATAGGTATTGCAGACGGAGGCTTACCCGATTATGTAAGAGTACATTATAATTTAAAAGATGAAAAATACTTTATAAATATGTCCTATCTTTTACAGGTAGGAGAATACTGTGTTTATGAGGCGGAATTGTCAATCCCGAACCGTACAGGGCTTTTATGGTATTATTTTGAGATTTCAAACAGAGCCGGCAGGACATACTATGCAAATAACGAAAAACAGCTTGGCGGTATAGGACAAATCTATCCGCAGCTGCCTGTCATTCCATATCAGATAACAATTTATGACTCCTCCTACACCACCCCCGATTGGTTTAAAAATTCAGTAGTTTATCAGATATTCCCCGACAGATTTTTTAACGGGAACGAAAACGGCGAGCATAGCGGAAACAGAGACGATGTTATAAAACGTAATTGGGGCGACACACCTTTTTACAAAGCAGAGCAATTTGGCGGCGAATATAAAGCAAACGATTTCTTTGGCGGAAACCTGAAAGGAATTACAAAAAAACTTATATACCTTGCAGAGCTTGGTATTGGTGCAATATACTTAAATCCTGTTTTTAAGGCATATTCCAATCATAAATATGATACAGGCAATTATATGCAGATTGATGAGAGCTTTGGCACATATGAGGATTTCTGTGAACTTTGCAAAAAAGCTGAAGAACTTGATATAAAAATAATTCTTGATGGAGTATTTAACCATACAGGAAGTAACAGCATATATTTTAACAAAAACGGTGAGTATGACTCATTAGGTGCATATCAGTCACAAAGCTCTCCCTACTATTCCTGGTATAATTTTAAATCATACCCTGATGAATATGAATCATGGTGGGGAATGAAAACTCTTCCAAGTGTTAACGAAAGCTCACCCGAATATCAGAATTACATTATAAAAGACGAAAATTCTGTCATAAAGCACTGGTTGAAATCAGGCGCAGGCGGCTGGAGACTTGACGTCGCAGACGAGCTTCCGGGATTTTTTATAAAAGAACTGAGAAAAGCCGCAAAAAGTGTAGATAAAGATGCGGTTATTATCGGCGAAGTATGGGAGGACGCATCAAACAAAGAAAGCTATGGTGAACAGAGAGAGTATTTTCTTGGCGAAGAGCTTGATTCTGTAATGAATTATCCCTTGCGTAATGCACTGGTTAACCTTGCAAAAAAAAATATTAATGCAGAAGAATTTAATCAACGTATAATGAGCCTTAAAGAAAATTATCCGTATCCTGCTTATTACAGCCTGTTAAATCTATTATCCTCTCATGATATAGAAAGAATAATAACCGCTGTGAGTAATGCCCCTGCTACCAATAACAAGGACTTTATGGCACAATACCGTCTTGATGAGGAGCAATATCGTCTTGCTGTAAAAAAAGTCAAGCAGATAGTTATGATGCTAATGCTTATGCCTGGTGTTCCATGTGTTTATTACGGGGATGAAATAGGCATGTACGGCTACCGTGATCCGTTTTGCCGTGGTTGCTATACATGGGACAGGACAGATGAAGATTTAAGACTATGGTACAAAATGTCAATAGCTTTGAGAAAAAGCTCTCCTGCCTTTGTTGAGGGTGAATTTGAAGCGGTATATAAAGTAAATTACGGTTACGCTTTTATACGATATCTTAACAGTGATAAGCATATCGTTTGTGCAAATTTCTCAGAAAATACCGAGTGGTTCAGACTTGACCTTGCACGTTTTGGCATTCATGAAATAAATGATGAAATATACGAAAGTACCTACACCTCAGAAGACGGAATTTATTATATAGAAATGCCCCCAAATGAAATCAAGGTTTTTAAAGGTTTTAACTAAAACTAAACATAAAATTTAAGCTGTTGCAAATGAGCGATTAAAAGCTCATTTTGCAACAGCTATTTTTTTTACGGAATAATTGGCAAGTCTTTTTTT
>JAFQNU010000170.1 GCA_017420825.1 Clostridia bacterium | reverse complement strand
TATTAGATTAATCGCCTCGTCATCAATCGTATTTCCACTATTGCCATACAGGATATAATCAGTACTTACCATCAAAGTCTTAGAAAAGCTACAAAGAGTTTCAACACTCATCATGCAATGACCAAGCTCAATATCAGCACAGTATTTTGTGGATATACCCACCATTTCTGCAAGCTTTTCTCTCGTATAACCCAATTTTTCACGTTGATTTCTTATTCTTGTTCCTATACCTAAAGCTTTATTATCCATAATATCCCTCGTTTCCTTTATTATTTTTGACAGTAAACAGAAAATCCGTGCAACCACGGATTTTCTGTTTATTAATTAAATTATTTAATTACTCTAACCTTTATTACATCTTCAACTGCATTTAATTTATCAACCAAATCATTTGTAATCATATCATCTGTATTAATAATTGTATATGCAACATCTTTCTTGCTCTTATTAATCAAATCTGAAATATTTATTCCAACTGATGAGAATATCTTTGTGAACTGAGCAAGCATATCAGGAGTATTTTTATGAATAATTGTTACTCTGCCGCAGCCGTTCATTGGTAATGAACAGTTAGGAAGGTTAACTGAATTTAAGATATTTCCGTTTTCTAAGTAATCTGCAATTTCCTGAGCCGCCATAATCGCACAGTTGTCTTCTGACTCCTCTGTTGATGCTCCAAGATGAGGAATTGCAACAATACCCTTCTGATTTACTGTCTCTGCGTTCGGGAAGTCAACAACATATGATGCAACCTTACCTGATGCCAAAGCAGCTTTGATATCATCGTTGTTAACAAGCTCGCCTCTTGCATAGTTCAAAATCTTAACGCCGTCCTTCATAGAAGCAATTGAATCTGCATTAATCATACCCTTTGTATCAGGTGTGAGAGGAACATGGATAGAGATATAATCACAATTCTTATAAATCTCACTTATATCCTTTGCCTTTTCGATATGGCTTGAAAGCTTCCAAGCCGCATCAACTGACAAATACGGGTCATATCCCATAACCTTCATGCCAAGGTGTCTTGCAGTATTAGCAACAAGCACACCGATTGCACCAAGACCGATGATACCAAGAGTTTTTCCCTGTACCTCACAGCCTGCAAAGTTTGATTTACCCTTTTCAACCTGCTTTGCAACATCATCGCCTGTTAATGTTGCCGCCCAGTTAATTCCGCCTACAACGTCTCTTGAAGCAAGGAACAAGCCTGCTATAACAAGCTCTTTAACTGCATTTGCATTCGCACCCGGAGTATTGAACACAACAACACCGTTTTGTGTGCATTTATCAATAGGAATATTATTTGTTCCTGCACCTGCACGTGCAACCGCCTTCAAATCAGCAGGCAATTCCATATCATGCATTGCAAAGCTTCTCAAAATAATTCCGTCAACGTGCTGTGCCTGTGCGTCATCAGTAACAGTGTACTTTGCACTGTCAAGCTGATCCATACCGCAAGCCGCAATTTTATTTAATGTAAGAATATTATACATTGTACCAAAGTCCTTTCAAAATTAGTTTTCAGCCTCGAATTTCTTCATGAACTCAACAAGCTTTTCAACACCCTCAACAGGCATTGCATTGTATATGCTTGCTCTCATACCGCCAACTGATCTGTGTCCCTTTAAGTTTACAAAGCCTGCCTCTTTTGCTTCCTTAACAAACTTGGCATCTAGCTCATCATTACCTGTTACAAACGGAACATTCATAAGTGAACGGTCCTCTTTAACAACTGTACCCTTGAACATTTTTGAGCTGTCTAAGAAATCATAAAGAATTTTTGCTTTCTGCTCATTTACCTTCTGAACAGCTGCAATTCCGCCCTTTTCCTTAATCCACTCCAATACAAGCTTCATAATGTAAATTGCATATGTAGGCGGTGTATTGTACATTGAACCATTATCAACATGAATCTGATAATCAAACATTGTAGGAGTTCCCTCCATTGCGTTTCCTATCAAATCCTCTCTTATGATACAGAGTGTAACACCTGCAGGTCCTAAGTTCTTCTGTGCACCTGCATAAAGCATACCAAACTTGGAAACGTCCATAACCTCTGACATTACCATTGATGAAATATCAGCAATTAACGGAACATCACCTGTGTCGGGTAACTCATTAAACTTTGTACCATAAATTGTGTTGTTCATACAAATATAGAAATAGTCTGCATCCTTTGAGAATGTTGACTTATCAAGCTTTGGAATGTAACTGAAGGTTTTATCAGCAGATGATGCAATTTCATTTACAGTTATGTACTTTTTAGCCTCTGCACTTGCCTTTTTCGCCCACTGACCTGTGATAACAATGTCACACTTTTTATTCTTGTTACCGATGTTCATAGGAATCATAGCAAACTGGCTTGAAGCACCGCCCTGTAAGAACAATACCTTATAATTGTCGGGTACGTTCATAAGCTCTCTTACCAAAGCCTCACAGCCGTTGATTATAGCCTCGTAATCCTTTGAACGGTGGCTCATTTCCATTACAGACATTCCTGCTGTGCCATATTCCACCATTTCGTCCTGTGCTCGCTTTAATACTTCCTCAGGAAGCATTGACGGGCCTGCTGAAAAATTATAAACTCTACTCATTGTAAACCCCTCCAAATTTTTTTACAAAAAATTAATAATACCTACATTATATATTATTAATCTTCAAAAGTCAATAAAAGTTTGTGGTTTTATTAACAATTTTAATTTTTTTATCAATTATTACCCCTTTTTGCCCTGTATCGGGAGTAAAACTAAACAATAAAACAATTTATTCTACATAGACTGATAATATTTCTCAATAGCATCTGCAATTGACCATGCAATTCTTGAACGGTATTCGTCATCATTGAGCTTTTTTTCCTCCTCCGGATTTGACAAAAATCCGCACTCAATTAAAACAGCAGGAACAGGTGTGTTTTTCATTAAAAATAAGCTTGGTTCTGACGCCTTTACCGCATACATTCCCGCTCCCGTAACCTCTGACATTCTCTCCTGTATGAACTCGGCAAGCTTCAATGTCTCTTTGTGCTTTGCATCGTAGAAAAGCCGCAAACCGTCAACATCAGAATCGGTAAAATAATTCATATGTATGCTGACAAACAAATCCGCATTACTCTGCTTTATAATATCAAGCCTTTTATTCATATCCTCACGCTTAATCTGACGTATGGATTTACCCTCCATATCAGTGCATATACAGTCCTCTGTAACACGTGTCATTACTGTTTTTATGCCTTTTGCTCTTAAAACCTCACTCAGCTTGTGCGATATTTCAAGATTAATCTTCTGCTCAACACTACCGCCAACTCCAACCGCTCCGCCGTCGGGCATTCCATGTGAGCGGTATGGCTTATGCTTTAAAATTTCCAGTGAATTTCAATATCTCTTTCTTTAGTTTCGGCATCTAATTTTCCTATATAAATGCCGTCAATTAATTCATTTACAAGCTCAAAAGTAAGCTTTTCGACATCTTTGTACCTATCCAGTATTTCCTCCCTCGTAAAATGTCTTTTACTATCCGATTCTATTATCGAAATTTCCTCTAAAACAAGCCCCAATCTTTTTTTACTTTCCTCAATTTCCTGATTAAAACTATCGGAAATCACACTAAACTGTTCATCATTAATAAACCCTGAAAGTCTGTCTTTATAGAGCTTTACCGAATCGTTCTGGCATTTTGTAATTTTAGACTCAAGCATTTTTCTCTCATCGTTCAAATTCTTTAATTTATCAGAAAAAGCCTGCTCTTTTTTGAGATTTATTATTGATGGGTCATAGTATTCATCAACTATCTTTTTAAGCTC
>JAFQNU010000169.1 GCA_017420825.1 Clostridia bacterium | reverse complement strand
ATGCAGTGAATATAGCAGAGCATTTTAATTCTCAACTCGATGTTACAGGCGTTATCCTTTCAAAATTAGACGGTGACACAAGAGGCGGTGCAGCATTATCAGTTAAAGCTGTAACCTCAAAATCAATAAAATTTGCATCTGTGGGCGAAAAGCTTTCAGACCTCGAACCCTTCCACCCTGACCGAATGGCAGGCAGAATTTTGGGAATGGGCGATGTTATGACCTTGATTGACAAGGCACAGGAAGCAATTGATGAGAAGGAAGCTCTTGAGCTTGAGACTAAAATCAAACAACAGACCTTTGATTTAGATGACTTTTTGGCACAGCTTCAGCAAATTAAAAAGCTTGGTTCAATTTCTCAGATATTGGGAATGTTACCCGGAGTTGACAAAAAAATTCTTGATTCTGTAAATGAACAGGATTCAGAGAAAAAGTTAGTACGCATTGAGGCTATAATTCGCTCAATGACACTGCAGGAAAGACAAAAACCGCAAATAATCGGTGCAAGCAGAAAGGTCAGAATTGCCAAGGGAAGCGGAACAAGAGTACAGGATGTAAATGAGCTTTTAAAGCAGTTTGACCAGATGAAACAGATGATGAAACAATTCTCAAGCCCCAAACAGCAGAAAATGATGAAGAGAATGAAAAAAATGACGAGCAAATTCATGTGATATTGAAATTGGTTATTCCAATTATGCAATATATAAATAATTTTTACGGAGGTGAATTGTAATGGCAGTAAAAATCAGATTGAGAAGAATGGGTGCAAAGAAGGCTCCTTTTTATAGAGTTGTTGTAGCTGATTCAAGATATCCAAGAGATGGTAGATTTATCGAAGAAATCGGAACATACAATCCTTTAACAGACCCTGCAACAGTTAACATTGATGCAGAGCTTGCAAAGAAATGGATTGGAAACGGTGCTCAGCCTACTGACACTGTAAAAGCCCTTCTTAAAAAACAAGGTATTCTGTAAGGAGTGTTTATCGTGAACGAAGTATTGGAAACAATCGCAAAAGCTTTGGTTGATAACCCCGATGACGTTGTAATCAACGAAAAAACCGAGGAAAACTCAACCGTTTTGGAGCTTAAGGTAAACCCTGACGACATGGGCAAGGTTATCGGAAAGCAGGGCAGAATTGCAAAGGCTATCCGTACAGTAGTCAAGGCGGCTGCAAGCCGTGAGGACAAGCACGTTGTTGTCGAAATTATTTAATGGAAATGAGTGTCTTAAACGGCACTTATTTTTTTTATAAAATAATTTGTCAGATTTTAGCCTACGATTATTGGAATATTTTAATAAAAATACTTTACTGATGTAAAAATTTATGATATTATAACATCGGAATACGTTGATTGAAGGGAGTATTACTATGAATTACCATGCAAATGAAAACAGATATAATTTAATGAAATATAATAAATGTGGAGAAAGCGGCTTAAAATTACCTGCCGTTTCCCTCGGAATGTGGCATAATTTTGGAGATACAGGGGATTTTGAGAATATGTGCAGAATGTGCTTTACTGCATTTGACAACGGAATAACACATTTTGACCTTGCTAACAACTACGGTCCATCAGCAGGAAGTGCCGAGATTAATTTTGGAAAAATTCTAAACACTTACATGAAAAGCCACCGTGATGAGATGGTTATAAGCACAAAAGCCGGTTACTACATGTGGGAAGGTCCATACGGAGATTTCGGGAGCAGAAAATATCTGATATCAAGTCTTGACCAGAGCTTAAAACGCATGAACATAGATTACGTTGATATCTTCTATCACCACAGACCCGACCCCGAAACACCTCTTTATGAGACAATGTGGGCACTAAATCAGATTGTAAAAAGCGGAAAAGCTTTATATGTGGGACTATCTAATTACGACGGCGAAACAATGAAAAAAGCTGCCGATATATTAAATGAATTACATTGTCCGTTTATAATTAATCAGAATAAGTATTCTATTTTTGACAGAACAGTGGAAAAAAACGGTATTCTTGATGCTTGTGTTTCTGAAGAAAAAGGAATGATAGTTTTCAGCCCTCTTGCACAAGGCTTACTCACAGAGCGTTACCTAAAAGGTATTCCATCGGACAGCAGAATAAAAACAGACGGAAGATTTCTTAATGAAAATTCAATTTCTGAAGAATTGCTCCAAAAAGTTCATAAGCTCAATGAAATTGCAGAAAACCGTTCTCAGACTCTTGCTCAAATGGCGCTTTCCTGGGTTTATAACAAAAAAGGTGTCACAAGCGTGCTGATTGGCGCATCAAAACCCGAACAGGTTTTGGAAAATATAAAAATGCTTGAAAATACAACATTCAGTCAAGAAGAGCTTGATATAATTGATAATATTGCACTATAGATAAGGAGCTGTTGCGTTAGCAACAGCTCCTTATCTTATTTTCCTACACAAAAATCATGAAAAATCGCCGACACAATATCTTCTGAAACAACCGCGCCTGTTATCTCTCCAAGCGAGTCTATCGCTATATTAATATCAATCGAAGCAATATCAGACGGCATATTATTTTCAATACTCTCCATTGCCCTTTCAAGAGCCTCGCTTGCATTCACAAGTGCCGAAACATGACGCATATTTGTAATTATATTACTGTCATTTGCACCTATCTCGCCAAGCTTATAAAGTTTTTTTATTCTGTCGGTCAGAATGTCCGCCCCTATACCTGTTTTAGCTGAAAATTCTATTGTTTCCTCATCTACAAGACTGTGTATTTTCAAGATTGCCTCATCATTTTTTATATCGGTTTTATTTATAAGGATAATTCTCTTTTTATCGGCAGTTTGCTCAAGGAGCTTAACCTCTTCATCATCGGGCATGGTACTGCAATCAAAAACTACAACTACAAGGTCTGCCTCATCAAGTGACTGCAACGATTTCTCAACACCTATTTTTTCAACAATATCCTCCGTTGTACGAATACCTGCTGTATCTGTAAGAATAAGGGGAACTCCGTCAATGCTCACAGTTTCTTCAATAACATCTCTTGTTGTTCCTGCAATATCTGTTACAATTGCCCTTTCCTCTCGTGCCAGGAAATTAAGCAGTGAGGATTTTCCCACATTCGGCTTTCCTGCTCTAACAGTTTTAATTCCGTCTTTTATTACACGTCCGTTTTCTGCACTCTTAATAAGCTTGTCCGTTTGCTGTCTTGCTTTTTTACAAGATAAATATATATCCTCCATAGTCACATCTTCAAGCTCTTCATCGGGATAATCTATAATTACCTGCATAGATGCACAAAGATTAACAAGCATATTTCTTATATCATTAATTTCTCCCGACAAGCTGCCGCCTGCCTGTGACAATGCATTCTTATGTGCAAGTGCAGTTTTTGAATTTATAATATCTATTATTGCCTCTGCCTGAGACAAATCTATTCTTCCGTTTAAAAATGCACGCTTGGTAAACTCGCCCGGCTCTGCCTGATATGCCCCAGCCTTCATGAGACATTTCATAACCGCCCTTGACGCACTTATTCCGCCATGCGTGCTTATCTCAACAACATCTTCACGTGTGTATGTTCTGGGTGCTCTCATAACACTTACCAAAACCTCGTCCACCACAGAGTTGTCCTCTTCCCTTATGTGACCGTAGTGAATTGTATGTGATTGTGCATCACAAAGTCTGCCGTTACCGCAAAATACCTTATCTGCAATAGCAACAGCATCATTTCCGCTTATTCGTATTACCGCTATCCCACCCATTCCAATCGGGGTGGAAATTGCGGCAATTGTTTTGTTATCCACAAAAATCAATCCCTTTATTTTTCTTTAATAAGTTTTTTAAGTTCTTCCATAAATGTCTCTATATCAGAAAAATGCTTATGAACCGACGCAAATCTTACATATGCAACCTCGTCAATCTCCTTTAGGTATCTCATAACCTTTTCACCGATTTCTGTGCTTGATACCTCTTTCTCCATTGACTGATACAACTCGCCCTCAATATCATCCGCAATTCTTTCCATTTGAGATAGTGGTACCGGGCGCTTTTCACAGGCTCTTATTATACCTCTGATAATCTTGTCTCTGTCATACGGCTGACGTGAATTATCCTGCTTTACAACTGCAAGTGAAATAGTTTCGAGCTTTTCGTATGTAGTAAATCTGCGCTGACATTTCAGGCATTCACGTCTTCTTCTGATTGAGTTACCCTCCTCGGTAGGTCTTGAATCAATTACTTTACCGTCTGCATATCCGCAATAAGGACATTTCATAAGCTACACCTCACATAATTTTATGCGTTAATTATATAGTAAATTTTTCTTTTTTTCAATAACGGTTATGTTACATTTATCTTACAATATAAATCTCGTTGACATATACAAGCTACATAGAAAAAAAGACTTGCAGTATGCGAAGTGTTCTTAAGGACAGTAATATCAAAAGGCTGAACGAAAGCAATCGTTCAGCCTTTTGTTATAGGGAACGACCTATGTGTCGTTCTGCTTTATAAGGTCTTAGGATATCCTAAATTTTGGGAAGATGGTACACATCTTCCCTGCTTGTTACAGTAGCGGACAAGTTAGCAAGTCATAATCAACTTGAAATCAAATAGCTTTGTAAAAATAAATTTTTGCAGTACGCTTATTGGGAATAACTATTTTCAACCCTTCTATAAGCTCTTTTCCGCT
>JAFQNU010000168.1 GCA_017420825.1 Clostridia bacterium | reverse complement strand
TAGGATAAAATTTATTAAATTAATATTGACTATATCCTTTGTTTGTATTAAAATATATATTATAATTTGAAAGAGGTATTACACAGATGAAAATCGGATTTGATAATGATAAATATGTAAAAATGCAATCTGAGCATATAAAAAAGAGAATTGCTCAATTCGGCGGAAAGCTTTATCTTGAATTTGGCGGAAAGCTTTTTGATGACTATCATGCATCACGAGTTCTCCCGGGATTTAAGCCTGACAGTAAGGTGAAAATGCTTTTACAATTGAAAGACCACGCAGAGATTGTTATTGCAATAAATTCTGCTGATATAGAAAAAAGTAAGGTAAGAAGCGACCTCGGCATAACCTATGACTTAGATACCCTTCGCCTGATAGACGTATTCAGAAGCATAGGGTTATATGTAGGAAGCGTTGTGCTAACAAGGTTTACAGGTCAAAACAGCGCTATTGCCTTTCAGCAGAGATTAGAGGAAATGGGTGTTCGTGTTTACAGGCACTATCCAATAGAAGGTTATCCCTTTAACACAGCAACAATTGTAAGTGATGAGGGCTACGGAAAGAATGAGTTTATAGAAACGACAAGACCTCTTATTATAATAACAGCACCAGGACCGGGTAGCGGCAAGATGGCGACCTGTCTCTCACAGCTTTATCACGAGCATAAGCATGGTGTAAGCGCAGGATATGCAAAATTTGAAACCTTTCCTATATGGAACATACCGTTAAAACACCCTGTTAATCTTGCATATGAGGCGGCAACTGCCGATCTTGACGATATAAATATGATTGACCCGTTCCACCTTGAAGCATATGGCGAAACGGCTATAAATTATAACAGAGATGTTGAAATATTTCCTGTTCTCAAAATGATGTTTGAAAAAATTCATGGTCAGTGTCCTTATAAATCACCTACTGATATGGGTGTTAATATGGTCGGAAACTGTATCATTGATGATGACGTAGTCAGCGACGCATCAAAGCAGGAAATAATACGCAGATATTATTCGGCTCTGTGTAACAAAAAACAGACCAATACAGGAGACGAGGAAATAGGTAAGCTTGAGCTTATTATGCAACAGGCAGATATCACAACGGATATACGACCTGTTGTTGCGGCAACACTCCAAAAGGCAGAGGAAACTGCGTTGCCCACAGCCGCAATGCAAATGTCTGACGGTACTATCATTACAGGTAAAACCTCTGAGCTTTTAGGAGCATCATCAGCCCTTTTGTTGAATGCTTTAAAATATGTTGCAGGACTTCCTGATGACATTCATCTTATCCAGCCATCTGTTATAGCTCCTATTCAGAATTTGAAGGTAAATTATTTGAGAAATAAAAATCCAAGACTTCACTTAGATGAGCTTTTAATTGCACTTTCAATCTGTGCAACAAACAGTGATATGGCAAAACAGGCGATAGACAGCATTGGTAAGCTCCGAAACCTCGAAGCACATTCTTCTGTCATACTTTCACAGGTAGATATTGATGTTTTCAAAAAAATCGGAATACACCTCACCTGTGAACCAAAATATCAGACCAAATCTCTATATCATAAATGACACATCGGAGCAGTGAATTATCACTGCTCCGATATGTTATTTATTGTCAGACAACTCCAGAATATAATCAGTAGATACTTTATAGTATTTTGCAAGCTTTATCAATATATCTATAGGAAGCTGTCTCTGCCCGTTCTCATATTGAGAATAAGTATTTTGCTTAATGTGTAAATACTCTGCAATTTCCTTTTGTTTTATATCAGAATCTTCCCTTAAATCCTTCAATCTCATATAATATCACCCTCTACAATAATATTATATGTTATCTCGAATTGAGATATTGACTTTTATCTCAATTTGTGATATTATTATATAAAATTATTTTAGGAGGTTTAAACCATGAGAAAAAATTTACAAAACCTAATTGCAGGTTTGCTAATCGGAGCCACTCTTTCGGGCGGAGCTGTATTTGCAAAGCAGGCAACAGAAAAAATCAGTGTCATTTATGACAACATTAAAATCATAATTGATGGAAAGGAATATCAGCCAACAAATGCTAAAGGCGAAACCGTTGAGCCGTTTATTTATGAGGGAACAACATATCTTCCGGTCAGAGCAATAGCAAACGCATTTGACAAGGAGGTTGACTGGGAGGCACAGACAAGCACTGTCACTCTCGGCAGCAAAAATTATGACTGGCTTGACCAAATGGGATATGCAGATTATGAGGCAAGCATGCCTGAAAATGTAATAAATACTATTCCATCGCAAACACGTGCCTATGATGAAATGCTATTTGACAGAGGTCTAAGCTTTCAATTGAGCTATGGTTCATATGATGACGGCATTTTAAAAATGAATGACGGTACAATGCTATGTTATCAGGAGGTATCATATTTATTGAACGGAAATTATAAAAGCTTTAGCGGTACACTATGTACTCTTGATGTTGATAAGCCAACAGATGGTCGTGAACAGCATATAATAATTAAGGTTTATGGTGACGGTTCATTGATTTATACTTCCCCCGTTCTATCAAGCGG
>JAFQNU010000167.1 GCA_017420825.1 Clostridia bacterium | reverse complement strand
TGACAAAATTTTGATATTTTTTAATATTATATTTATATCAAATTATAAAATGCTATGCTATAATGTGGTTGAAAGGTTAAGTTTATAACCTCATAATTATTATACTATGAAACTTTGTAAAATTCAATATAATTTTACGGAAAATAAGGAGGAATTTAAAATGAAAAAGGTAAAATTGGCAATTATTGGCTGCGGCGGTATTGCAAACGGAAAGCATATGCCGTCACTCAAAAAGCTTGACACTGTTGAAATGGTAGCATTCTGTGACATTGTTCGTGAAAGAGCAGAAGAAGCGGCAGAGAAATATGGTGTTGAGGGAGCAAGAGTTTACGAGGATTATAATGAAATGCTTGCAAAAGAGGAGCTTGATGTAGTTCATGTTTGTACACCTAACAATGTTCACGCACCTGCATCAATTGCAGCAATGGAGGCAGGCTGTCATGTAATGTGTGAAAAGCCAATGGCAAAGACAGTTGCAGAAGCTCAGGCAATGCTTGACGCACAGAAGAAAACAGGTAAAAAGCTTACAATCGGTTATCAGAACAGATTTACAGCAGAAAACAGATATTTGCACGAGGCTTGTGAAAATGGAGATTTGGGTGAAATCTACTATGCAGAGGCAGAGGCTTTAAGAAGAAGGGCTGTTCCTACATGGGGAGTATTTCTTGATAAGGAAGCGCAGGGTGGCGGTCCTTTAATAGATATCGGAACACATGCACTTGATATGACCTTGTGGCACATGAACAACTATGAGGTTAAGTCTGTTAAGGGTTCAGTTTTTGAAAAGCTCAGAAATCAGACCAGAACAGGAAATGCATGGGGTGACTGGGATCCTGAAAAATATACAGCAGAGGATTCAGCATTCGGATTTGTAACTATGAAAAACGGTGCAACAATTATTGTTAAGAGCAGCTGGGCAATAAATATTGCAGATGCAAGAGAGGCTATGTGTGTGCTTGCAGGAACAAAGGCAGGAGCAGACTGTCACGATGGCTTGCGTATAAATAAGGTTCAGTATGGCAGACAGGTGATTGAAAAGGTTGCATGCGGTGCAGGCGGTGTTGCGTTCTATGATGGTTCAGCAGAAACTCCGTCAGATTTAGAGGCAGCACAGTGGATTGACGCTGTTATAAATGACAAAGAGCCGTTGGTTAAGCCAGAGCAGGCATTTGTTGTAACACAAATTCTTGAGGCTATTTATGAGAGTGCTAAAACAGGAAAAGAAATAATATTTTAATACATAAAAATAAGCGCATCACCGCTATTTGGCGGTGGTGCGTGAATAATATAAAAAAGGAGTTAGAGTTATGAAATTAGGAGTAATGAACCCTGTTATAAACTATATGCCGTTTGAAGAGGCGTTGAAGTATTTATCGGGATTGGGTGTTGAGTGTATAGAAATCGGTGCAGGCGGATATCCCGGTGATGCACACTTAAAGCCTGAAGAGGTTTTGGGAAATGATGCAAAAATTAACGAGTATAAGTTATTATTGAAAAAATATAACATGGAGATTTCTGCAATAAGCTGTCATGGTAATGCTTTGCATCCTAACAAGGAAACTGCGGCAAAATTTGATAAGGAGTTCCGAAATGCAATCCTTGTTGCAGAGGCACTTGGTGTTGACACAGTAATTGGTTTTTCGGGTTGTCCCGGTGACTGTGAGGAATCGAAAAATCCAAACTGGGTGACATGTGCATGGCCGAATGAATATGGTGAAATATTAGAGTGGCAGTGGAAAGAAAAGGTTATTCCTTACTGGAAGGATATGGCAGAGTTTGCAAAGGCTCACAATATTTCAAAAATTGCATTTGAAATGCATCCGGGATTTGTTGTGTATAATCCGGAATCATTGTTAAAATTAAGAGCAGCAGTTGGAGATATTATCGGAGCAAACTTTGACCCAAGCCATCTTTTTTGGCAGGGAATTGACCCTGTTTATGCAATCAAGGCATTAAGGGGAGCAATTTATCATTTCCATGCTAAGGACACTAAGATTGATGAGTATAATACAAAGGTTAATGGTGTTCTTGATACAAAATCTTTAGGTGATGTGGTTAATCGTTCATGGCTGTTCAGAACAATCGGATATGGTCATGGTAAAGAGGTTTGGAATGATATTATCAGCACGTTGAAGGTAACAGGCTATGATGGTGCAATCAGTATAGAGCATGAGGATGCACTTATGTCTCCGACAGAAGGACTTGAAAAAGCGATTACATTCTTAAAAGAGGTACTAATCCACGAAAATGCAGGAGATATGTGGTGGGTATAATAACGGAGGAAAAAGAAATGACAGTACATAATATTGGTATAATAGGCTTTGGCGGCATGGCAAACTATCATGCTGACACATTGGTAAATAAAAAATATGAAAGAGCTGTTTTTAAAGGCATTTATGATGTCAATCCTGAAAAGTATGAGCTTGCAGAGAAAAAAGGCTTGAAGCAGTATGAGTCTTTGGAAGCTATTCTTGCTGATGAAGAAATTGATATCATTCTTATTGCTACATCAAATGAGGTACATAAGGAATTAGCAATCGCCGCAATGGAGGCAGGAAAGCACGTTATATGTGAAAAGCCTGTAACAATCCACTCATATGAGCTTGAGGAAATAATGGAAGTAGCAAAAAGGACTGGTAAGGTTTTCACAATAGACCAGAACAGAAGAACAAATAGGGATTTTGTTCTTATGAAGAGAAATGTAGAGGCAGGAATGATTGGAAAGCCTTATGTAATTGAGTCAAGAGTTGAAGGCTCAAGAGGTATGCCGACAGGCTGGAGAACAATAAAGGCACTCGGTGGCGGTATGATGCTTGACTGGGGAGTTCACTTAATTGACCAGCTTATGTATATGTATGATGAAAAGGTTGTAAATGTATTTTGTAAGATGTTCAGCCTGCAGTATCCTGAGGTGGATGATAACTTCCGTCTAACAATGACATTTGAAAGTGGTCTTGTTGCACACATTGAAAACTCAACAAATAATTATATCACTCACCCAAGATGGTATGTTCTTGGTGAGGAGGGAACACTTGTTATTAATGACTGGAACTGTGACGGTGAAATTGTAAGATGTAAGGACAAGGAAAACGAGTGGGCAGAGGAAATTGTCTACACTAAGGCAGGACCTACAAAAACAATGGCACCAAGAAGTGAGAATTCGGTTGAACATATCACGTTGTCGGAGCCGATGGATGTGGTTGATGATTTGACTGTTGTATACAATCAGTTTATTGATGCAATTGAAGGCAAGGCGGAGCTTACAATCAAGCCGGAGCAGGCATTGAGAGTGATG
>JAFQNU010000166.1 GCA_017420825.1 Clostridia bacterium | reverse complement strand
TTGCCGTTGCCTGATGTGATATTTGTTGACGGCGGTAAGGGACACGTTGCGGCGGCAGAACAGATGCTTGAAATGACCGAAACAGATATCCCTGTGTTTGGTATGGTTAAGGACGACCGACACAGAACAAGAGGACTTTTATCATCAAAGGGTGAAATAGGATTAAATCCGACAGGTGCATTTTTTCATATGATAACGAGAATACAGGACGAGGTGCATAGGACAGCAATATCATACCACCATTCACTTCATGAAAAAATCACCTCCGAGCTTGATAACATTCCGGGCGTTGGTGAAAAGAGAAGAATTGCATTGCTTACAAAATTCAAATCGGTGGAAAATATTAAAAATGCAACGTTAGAGGAGCTGTGCGAGGTAGACGCAATGGATAAAAAAACAGCTCAAACAGTATATGATTATTTCAGACAAAAGGAGTAGCAGACCATGTTCAAGCTTATAAAAAATAACGGTATTTCATATTATCAGATAGAGTCATTTCAAAAGACAGGACTTGTCGACCATTGCTTTACAACAAGGCAAGGCGGAGTAAGTGTCGGCGAATATGAAAGCATGAATTTAAGAATGAATTGTGATGATAAAAGAGAAAATATTTTAAAAAATTACGAGATAATCTGTAATGAGATAAATGTAGATTATAAAAAACTAGTGTTTTCCAATCAGGTGCATGAGGATAAGATATATATTGCTGATAAAACCGACTGCGGGAACGGAATTGTTTTTGAAAATAAGCTGAAAAGTGCTGATGCACTGATAACTGCAGAGTCTGGTGTACCGCTTATAACCTTTTATGCTGATTGTGTTAGTGTGTTTTTGCTCGATACAGAAAAAAAGGTTATTGCCCTCGCACATTCAGGCTGGAAGGGAACTGTAAAGAATATTTCTGCAAAAACAGTAGAAAAAATGCGTGAGCAATTCGAGTGCAACGAAATTATTGCCGCAATAGGCCCGTCAATAGGCGAATGTTGCTTTGAGGTGGGTGATGATGTTGCAGAAATTTTCTCTGAGCTTAATGAGGGTGTTGTGAGAAAATACGGGGAAAAGTATCATGTAAATTTGCAGAAAACTATTGAAAATCAACTAATTTGTGCAGGTATAAAACAGGAAAATATAATAGTTGCAAATATCTGCACCTGCTGTAATTCCGATTTGCTGTTTTCACATAGAAAAACAGGCGGAAAACGGGGAAGCCTTGCCGCAATTATGCAAATAAAATAAACGGATATATGAATATCCGTTTATTTTATTTGTTGTCACGCTTTGTATTTCCGTAAAATATGGTATCAAAATCCGTATTTAAAATTTCCTTAATCAAAATTATTTCGTCGGGATATAAGTGCCGTTGTCCTACTTCAATTTTTGCTATTGCACTTCGGGTAATATCACACCCCCTAAGCTGTAGCTTAGCGGCAAGGATATCCTGTGTCATATCTATTTTTTCTCTTGCCATTTTAATATTTTTTCCAATTTTAATTTCAATATCTCTATTCATAAAATCACCTTTGCACCTAAATCAGAACAAAACTATTGACAATATTATAAATCAATGATATAATAAAAATGCACTTATATAGGTGCAAAATATGAAAGGAAAGTGATAGTATGAAAAAAAGGGTACAAGGAGTGGCGGTAGGCTTGCTGTGCGGAGTTCTGTTGACAAACGGAATGACATACGCAAAACAAATCAGCGAAAAAGCAGAGGTGTTTTATAACAACATCAAAATATTTATAGACGGAGGGGAAATTGTTCCAAAGGACGCTAACGGAAATATTGTAGAGCCTTTTATCATGAACGGAACAACATATCTGCCTGTAAGAGCAATATCAAATGCTTTTGATAAGGACGTGGAATGGGACGGAGCAACACAGAGCGTCTATATAGGAAAGAAGGACAGAACAAAGCCTGATAATTATCTTGATAAAATTCAGTACAATGACTATAAGGAGGGTTCAGGTGATAGTAATTTTGCAATTATAAACGGAACAGTAACGGATTATAATAAAAATGTATATACAAACGGATTGTTATTCTACAAGCATTTGGGAAGATATGTAGTGGCTGATGATACAGATCAAAGTAA